>NZ_JBFUKW010000021.1:0-138011 GCF_056400665.1 Variovorax sp. P5_A3
CCCGCACCCGCACCCGCACCCGCACCCGCACCCGCACCGGCACCSGCACCSGCACCGGCACCGGCACCCGCCGCAGAAGAGCCCACCAAGAGTGCAGCACCAGCAGTCGCCGCCGAGGAAACAACTGCGCAGTCCGAGGCGAGCGTGGCAGCGCCTGCTCCGCCGGCACCCGCATCTCAGAAGGAGGCGCTGCTGTTCGCTGCCCTTCCCGCGCAAGTGCGCCAAAGTGATCTCGCGATGGTGGGCAACCTGCATCGCCGCGCCGGCGATACCGGTCCCGCGGTTGGCGCCTGGGCGCGCGCTATCTACAGCGATCTGGACATCCGCCAGAACGGCATCGCTTCGCCGAACAGTCAGGGTCAATTGAGCGGCCTGCAGGCCGGCAGCGACTTCCTGACCGCCGACAACTGGCGTGTCGGTGTCTACGTCGGCTCGCTCGACGGCAGCGTCGACGTGAGCAACACCCGTGTCGCCACTGGCAGAGTCGGTAGCAACGATCTGCGCTCGAGCTTCCTCGGTGGCTATGCGACCTGGATGGATGCGAACGGCTGGTACGCTGACACTGTGCTGCAAGCGGGCAGCCATCGCTACGACGTGCGGCCCGATGTCAGCTTGTCGGCGTCAGGCAAGGCGCGGAGCTACTCGGCATCGCTCGAAGCGGGCAAGTCCTTTGCCCTGACAGGCGCATGGAGCATCGAGCCCCAGGCACAGCTGATTTATCTCAGTACGCGGTTCGACGACGTGCGAATCGTCGGCGCGCGCGTCCAGCAGGACTCCGACGCAGGCTGGATCGGCCGCCTCGGCGTGCGGATCAAGGGCGACATCTTTACTGCGGCCGGCCGTCTGCAACCCTATGCACGCGTCAATGTGTACCGCGCGGAAGCGGGCACCGACGTGGTGACGTTCGTCGGTCCCGTCAGCGCCATCCAGAGTTCGAGCGCGAGTGGCTACACCTCCACAGAATTCGCGGGTGGTTTTACGTTGGCGCTGACGCCTGTCACGACCCTGTACGGTGAGGTGGGTCGGTTGTTCAGCAGCAGCGGCGATGCCCAGGTGAAGTCATCGGTGCAAGGGTCGCTGGGCGTACGAGTGACCTGGTGATGCGGATCGACCCGTCATCGCAACAAGGTTGCCGTGGGTTCACAGTCATGGCGCTTGGCGAACGCCCGGCGCGCACGCGATTTCGACCCGTCAATGCCATGCTGGAATGCCGGGAGGCGGTCGTCGATGGCTTGTGAGGTCGTCCAGCGATCGTGGCGGCAATCGTCCCATTTGAGGTGCGCCCGGTCCCCGGGGCGCAGCTCACATCAACTCAGGGCAGGGTGAAATTGGTAGCGAAGGTAGCGCCCCCGGCCAGCTCCGGCGAGGACGCCGTCTTCACCGCGCCGGCCCCGCTGGCTTCCACTACGTAATTGCCAGCCGCAGCCGTATTCGGCGCAAAGACCAGCGCCGCGGGCGTCTCGACATAGGGCGCAACCAGCGGCGCATTCACCGGCACCGCGTAGGAGTAGACGCCCGTGGCGCCGTCCGCCGGACGATCGGCCACGACGATGGTCGGGCCACCGGACAGCGGCTGCAGGGCACGCACCTGCGCCTCGATCGGCGAGTTGGCGGTGCTCACGACGCCAGACAGGGTGGCCGTCGGAGAAGTGGGCACGGAGAGCGCCGACGTCGATGCATTGAGCGTGGTCACGGTTTGAGCGGCGACGGGCACGCTGGTCACCACCGCAGTGGTGCGGCCGGGCGCCGTCAGCACCAAGGTGTAGTTTCCAGCAGGCGCCGGCTGCAGCAGGAATTTGCCCGTGCTGTCCGGCACCGTCGCCTTGACGATCACCCCGTTCTGCTGCAGCGAAACGCTGGTCTGCGGATCGATCACGCCGACGGCCACATAACCAAGCACGCCAGAGATCAGGCGCGGCACCACCGTGAGCACCGGCTTGAGCAGGTACTGGCCGGAGTTGCCAGCTTTCACCACTGACTTGCAGGCGTCGAAGTCAATCACGAAGTCCGCCATCTGGTTGGCCGCCACGTTGATGTCGGCATTCGCCTTCAGGCCCGATTGCTGGCCGCTGGGCGTCTTCAGCGCGATTTCCTTTGCCCCAGTGGGAACGACCGAATTCGCCAGCGGCGTGCTGCCGCCGTTCTCAGCCAGGACCAGGCGCAGCTGGGTGTATTTGCCTATCGGCAGTGGCATTTGCCCGAGTTCGATGAGCACACCGTTGGTCAGCGACAAGAGGTCGATCCGCGCCGGCGGGTCCACCGGCAGGTCCTGCCAACCGGCATCACTTTCTGCCGCGTCTGCGGCCTGATTAACGCGCACCTTGGTGACGGTCACATTGACGGCGTCATAGCCACAGGCCGGCGCGTCGGTCATCGCCAACCGGAGCGTGCCTTTCTCGGCAGTGGAGGTAGGGGCGGGGGKGGCGGCGACTGGAATCGAGCCCCCGCCGCCGCCGCCTCCTCCTCCGCAAGCCAGCAGGGATCCCAGCACCGCCACGGACAAGGCCGCACGCATACAGGCGAATGTGTTCATCTTCTAATTCCAGAATGGACAAATGTGAATATTTCACATTCTGCACACACGCAAACGCTTCAAGCAAGGGCCTGCACACAGATCGCGCGTCCTTGCAACGCTGCCGGCGCAACCTCAAGCCACGGCAGGCATGCTCGATTCCAACGATGAAAAAGGACATTCCAGGAAGAAGAGCGGGTGTGTTGTCTACCCCGAGGCCCCTGGGCAATCCAAGCGGCGGGTATGCGCTCAGCGCTGGCCGAGGACTGACAGGCGCGCATCCTCGAGATCGAAACCCCAGTCGCGCAACGCTTCGTCGCCACCGCTGCAGGCGTCGGCCGGCGTGCGGTCCGTGATGCTCGTGGTGCGCGAGAAGCGCGGTGCCGGTGCGGGCTGGCGCACACCGCCGACCTGCACGAAGCTCTCGCGCGCCACGTGGTGCGCATGGCCCGGCACTTCGGCGAGCGAAAGCACGGGCGTCACGCAAGCCTCGGTGCCGTCGAAGATCGCGCACCACGCGTCGCGTGTGCGCGTGACGAAGAGGGCGGCAAAACAGCGCCGCGTCTCGGGCCATGCGGTGCGGTCGTGCTGCGGCGGCAGTGCATCGGGCGCCAGGCCCAGCCCCGCGAGCAGCGCTGCGTAAAACGCGGGCTCGATGGCACCGACGGCCATGTGCCGACCGTCGCGCGTCTCGTACACGCCGTAGAAGGGCGCGCCGCCGTCCAGCAGATTGGATTCGCGCCGGTCCAGCCATTCGCCCGTGGCCACGCGCCCCAGGATCGGCGCCATCAACAGCAGCGAGCCGTCCACCATCGCGGCATCAACCACCTGGCCTTGCCCGCTGGTGCGCGCCTCCAGCACGGCGGCCAGAACGCCCAGCGCCAGCAGCATCGCACCGCCGCCGAAATCGCCGATGAGGTTAAGCGGCAGAACCGGCTTGTCGGCCGTGCCGACGGCATGCAACACACCCGTGAGGCCGATGTAGTTGATGTCGTGGCCCACGGCCTGTGCGAGCGGCCCTTGCTGGCCCCAACCCGTCATGCGTCCGTAGACCAGCGCGGGCGATGCAGCCAGGCAGGCATCGGGACCAAGGCCCAGCCGTTCCATCACACCGGGGCGGTGGCCTTCGAGCAGCACGTGCGCGTTGCGCGTCAGCGTGAGCACGGCATCGCGCGCGGCCGGGTCCTTGAGATTCGCCGTCACGCTGCGCCGGCCGCGTAGAACCGTCTCGTGCCGCAAGTCCCGCGCGATGCCCATGTCGACCGGCGCCGGCCGCGCGATGCGCAACACGTCGGCGCCCATGTCCGCGAGCATCATCGCGGCCCAAGGCACGGGGCCGATGGCTTCGAACTCCAGCACGCGCAGACCGCGCAAGGGACCCATCGCCGCAATCCTTCAGCGCGAGAAATCGATGAGCACGCGGCCCGAGCTCGCGCCGTCGAGTTGCCGTGCGCTGTGTTCCATCAACGCGCCCAGCGGGATGTGCTGCACGTGCGGCAGCACGGCCGCCATGTCGGGTTTCCATTCGGCCGCGAGCTTCGTCCACAGGCGCCGCCGCTGGTCGACGGGCGCATTCGCCACGATGCCGAACAGCTGCACGCGCCGCATGATGAAGGGCAGCACGCTGCCCTCGTAGGTGTTGCCGGCCGCATTGCCCACCGATGCCACGGCGCCGCCATCGACCATCGAGCGAAGCAGCCACGACAGCATCGGGCCGCCGACGTTGTCGATGGCGGCGGCGAAGCGCGGCTTCTCCAGCGGGCGTTGCGGCGTGTCGAGCACGGCGGCGTCGATCACGTCATGGGCACCGATGGCACGCAGCCGTTCCTCCTGCGCCATGCGGCGCGTGATGGCCGCCACGCGATAGCCCGCGCGCGCAAGGATCGCCGTGCCCAGCAGGCCTACCGCGCCGCCCGCGCCGCTCATCGCCACGCTGCCGGTGTCGGGGCCGATGCCGATTTCGATGAAGCGCTCCAGCGCCATCGCGGCCGTGAAGCCGGGCACGCCGATGACGGCCGCCTCGTGGGGCGTGAGTCCTTGCGGCACGGCCTGTACATGTGCGGCGGGCACGCGCACATAGGCGGAAAAGCCGCCGTCGAACGCAATCCCGGTCTGGAAGCCGTGCACGAGCGCGGCCTGGCCGGACTCGAAGGAAGCCACCGATGACGCGACCACCTCGCCGACCAGCTCGATGCCCGCCACGCGCGGATACGACGCGATGATCTTCGCGCGCCCGTGCAGCGAGAGGCAGTCCTTGTAGTTCACGCCCGCGTAGAGGTTGCGCACGACGATCTCGCCGGCGGACAAATCGTCGAGCCGCAAGGTCTCCATGCGACTGTGCACGCCGCCCTCCGTTTGATGCGTGCGAAGGGCTTCGAAAGTCTGTGGAATGCGCATGGGGACATCTGACCAGCGCCGGAGCGCATCCGCAAGCCGGTGTTTCGCCTGTCGAAACACGGCTCGACCGTGCGGTCCGTGCGACGCCACCATGCAGGCCCTCGACCGGAGACACACAAGATGACGACAAGCACGCAAGCCGCACGACTGTTCGGCGATCACTTTCTCGAACGCCTGCAGCCCGATGAGCAGGTCACCGTTCAACGCGTGCGCGACCTGTGCCGCAACACGCTCGGCCCGCAAGCCGATACCGTCTCCCGCGAGGACGTGTTCGCCTGGGCCACCTTCCGCACGCTCGCACGCGAAGGCGTGGTCGCCACGGCGTTCCCGCGCGAATACGGCGGCACCGACGCGCGGCAGGCCGTGCGCATCCGCATCATCGAAGAGCTGGGCCGGGTATGCAGCACCTCGGCCTCGATGATCACGGGCACCGATCTGTCGAGCCGCGCCATCGTCGCGGGTGCGAGCGAGACGTTGCGCCGCGCGATCGTGCCGGGCCTTTGCGCCGGCGAGCTGCAGGCGGCCTTCGCGCTGACCGAACCCGGCGCGGGCTCCGACGTGCGCGGCCTCTCGACGACGATCCGCCGCGAGGGCGAGCGCTACGTCGTCACGGGGCGCAAGAAGTTCATCACGCGCGCGAGCACGGCCGACTGGTTTGCGGTGGTGGGCCGCGCCGAGGACGATCCCTCGGTGTTCATCGCCGTGCTGATGCCGCGCGACGCCAGGGGCTTTCGCATCAGCGCGGAGGTCGACAAGCTGGGCTGGTTCGGCGTGCCGATCTCTTCGCTCGAATTCGATGCGGTCGAAGTGCCTTCTTCACACCGTCTTGGAGAAGAGGGCGACGGCTTTTCGCTCGCGCAGGACGCATTGCTGCGCGCCCGCATCGGCCACGCCGCGATGGCGCTGGGCCGCGCGATCGGTGCGGTCGAGATCGCGAGCCGCTATGCGAGCGACCGCACCGTGTTCGGCAAGCGCGAGGGGGAGCACCAAGGCGTGCAGTGGATGCTGGCCGACATGGTCACGCAGATCGAGGCGAGCCGTGCTTTGCTCGCGCTCACGGCCGACAAGTACGACGCAGGCGCGAGCGATGTGTCGATCTTCGCGTCCATGGCCAAGTTGCAGGCCACCGACCTGTGCATGAAGGTCGTGACCGATGCGGTGCAGCTCACGGGTGGGCGCGGCTACCTGCGCGACTTTCCGCTGGAGCGCTTCTTCCGCGATGCCAAGCTCAACCAGATCGGGGAGGGCGCGAGCGAGGTGCACAAGACGGTGATCGGCCGCGATGTGATGCGCCGCGCGCCGCTGGCCGAGCGCAACCCGTGCCTGCGCGACGGGCCGCTCACGGACTACTGAAGCTTCAGATCACCTTGGCCGCACGAAGCGCATCGAGCGCGGCGGCGTCCAGGCCGAACTCACCGTAAACCTCGGCGTTGTGCTCACCGGTGTCAGGCCCCGTGCGCGGAACGGGCAGTTCGCGGCCCGGCACGCGCGGCACCACGCACGGCGCGGGCAGCGTGCCGTAGTCGCGGTCGGGCAGGCGGATGATCGCGTGGCGCGCCTGGTAGTGCGGGTCTTGCTCGATGTCGGCGATGGTGAAGATCTTGCTGAACGGAATGCCCGCGTCCTCGAGCTTGCGTTCGACGGTGCCGTAGTCGTGCGAAGCAAACCATGCGCCGAGCCCTTCGTCGAGCGCCACGAGGTTCAACACGCGCGAAGGGTTGCTGGCAAAGCGCGCGTCGCTCGCCCATTCGGGCTTGTCGATGGCCACGCACAGCCGCTGGAAGATCGGGTCCGACGAAGCCACCACCGAAAAATAGATGCCGTCGCGGCTGCGGTACATGTTCGAGGGCGCGGTGTAGCTCGCGCAATTGCCCGCAGGCATGCGCACCGTGCCGAGCTGTTCATGCTCCACGGGCAGCGGATCGAGCAGGCGGAACAGTGCCTCGGTGGCGGCCAGGTCCACTTCGCAGCCCAGCGCCTGCGGATCGCCGCGCAGGCGGGCCATCTCCGATGCGATGGAGAAGGCGCAGAACAGTCCCGCCACCGCATCGCCCACCGGGAAATTGCTGTGCAACGGCGAGCCGCCCGCTTCGCCCGTGAGGTTGGTGAAGCCGCTCATCGCCTCGAAGATGCGCGCAAAACCCGGCCGCGCCTTGTAGGGCCCGGTCTGGCCGAAGCCCGTGAGCCGGACCACCACGAGCCGCGGGTTGGCGCGGTGCAGCGTGGCCAGGTCCAGCCCCCAGCGGTCGAGCGTGCCGGTGCGGAAATTCTCCACCAGCACGTCGAACTGCGTCACCAGCCTGAGCAACAGCTCGCGTCCGGCGGGCTGGCGCACATCGAGCGTGATACCGCGCTTGCCGCGGTTGGCAATCTTCCACCACAGCGCCTTGCCGTCCTTCACGGGCTGCAGGCCGCGCAGCGCGTCGCCGCCGCCGGGCAGTTCGAGTTTCACCACTTCGGCGCCCTGGTCGGCGCACAGCGTGGCGCCCAGGGGCGCGGCCAGCACGGTGGCCATGTCGAGGATGCGCACGCCGGAAAGGGCGCCGCGCGCGGCTTGTCGTCGGGTGTCGTCGGGGGAATTCAACCGTGGCTCCAATGCCGGAGCAAAGGGCCCCGGGTAAGGACCGGTTTTGCCAGACGCAGCGCGGGCCAACAATCGATGTTTCGCACAGCGAAACACCTGCTGCGTTTCATTGACTCCCCATTTCGATCGGCCAATCATGCCCACACTGCCGCGTTCCTCCTCACGCATGACAACCATCGCGCTTCCGGGTCTCGTCGACCCGCACGACCTCACCGCCGACCGCCAGTTCTCCATGAACCTGGCGCGCGGGATGGAAGTGCTGCGCGCGTTCACCAGCGCCGACCCGGTGCTGGGCAATCGCGAGATCTCGGACCGCACCGGCCTGCCCAAGCCCACCGTCTCGCGCATCACCTACACGCTCACGCTGCTGGGCTACCTGAGCCGTGATGCGGGCGCGCAGAAATACAAGCTCGGGCCCGGCGTGCTGTCGCTGGGCTACCCGTTGCTGGCCAGCATGCAGGTGCGCCAGGTTGCGCGGCCCATCATGGAAAGGCTGGCGCGCGAGACGGGCTGCTCGGTGAACCTGGGCATGCGCGACCGCGCCGACGTGGTGTACGTCGACACCATCCGCACCGGCAACACCAACACGCACATGCCCGACATCGGCAGCACGCGCCCGCTGCTGGCCGCGGCCATCGGCCGTGCGCTGGTGCTGGCGTGCACGGCGCAGGAGCGCTCGGCCATCCTCAACCGGCTGCGTCTGCAGGACGCGGCACTGTTCCAGCAGTTGCGTCCCGCGTGGGAAGCCGACCAGAAGGTCTTTGCCGCCCGCGGCTTCTGCTACTCGCGCGGCGACTGGAAGAAAGACATCCACGCCGTCGCCGTGCCCGTGCGCGTGCCCCCGCGCGAAACGCCGCTGGCCATGAATTGCACGCTCGCCACCCACCGCCCGCCCGGCGAGAAGATGGAGCGCGAAGTCGCGCCCCTGCTGCTCGACGCCGTGCGCCAACTCGAAATGGCGCAAGGCCTGCGCTGAACAACTACCAAGCCCTCGAACCCATGATCCGCAACCCCGAAAAGTTCAACGCCCTGCTCGCCGAAGTCCGCGACTTCATTCGCAACGAATGCATGCCCATCGAGGCCGAGGTCGACCGCAACGATCTCATCCCCGAGCCCGTGGTCGAACGCATGCGCACGCTGGGCCTGTTCGGCCACAGCATCCCTGAACAATACGGCGGCGCCGGCCTCACGAGCGAAGAGCTGTCGCTGGTGAACATGGAGGTCTCGCAGGCCGCCACCACCTTTCGCGCGCGCTTCGGCGGCAACACGGGCATCGCGTCCGAATCGCTCGTGGTCGACGGTACGCCCGAACAAAAGCGGCGCTGGCTGCCCGAGCTGGCCAGCGGCCGCCTCACGGGCTGCTTCGCGCTCACCGAGCCCGAGGCCGGCTCCGACGCCACCGCGCAGCGGACCGTGGCCGTGCGCGACGGCGATCATTACGTCATCACGGGCCGCAAGTGCTTCATCACCAACGCGCCCATCGCCGGCCTGTTCACCGTGTTTGCGCGCACCGACATGCAGGCCAAGGGCGCGGCCGGCATCACGGCCTTCCTGGTCGAGCGCGACACCCCAGGCCTCACGGCGCCCACGGGCTATCGCAAGATGGGCCAGCACGGCTCGCCTGTCGGCGAGGTGATTCTCGAAGGCTGCCGCGTGCATGAATCGGCCATCGTCGGCGGCATGCCGGGGCTGGGCTTCAAGACGGCGATGAAGGCGCTGAACAAGCAGCGCATCAACCTCGCGGGGCTGTGCATCGGCCCGGCCATCCGGCTCGTCGACGAGATGGTGGCGCGCGCCGCATCGCGCAAGCAGTTCGGCCAGGCCATCGGCGAGTTCCAGCTTGTGCAGCAGATGATTGCGGAGAGCAATACCGAAGTGCACGCCGCCCGCGCGCTGCTGCTGGAGACGGCGCGCAAGCGCGACGACGGCGCCGACGTGACCATGGAAGCGTCGATGTGCAAGCTGTTCGCCTCCGAGATGTGCGGCCGCGTGGCCGACCGCGCGGTGCAGGTCTTCGGCGGCGGCGGCTACATCAACGACAACGTGGCCGAGCGCTTCTACCGCGACGTGCGGCTGTTCCGCCTCTACGAAGGCACAAGCCAGATCCATCTCACCAACATCGCGCGCCGCACCATGGCACAAGCCGGGCACTAGACCTGAGCCGGCGGCGCAGCCAGTCATCACCAACGGAGACAAACCATGACCCTCAAAAGCACCTTGCTGGCCGCGCTCGTCGCAGTCCAGTCCCTGGCAATGGCGGCGCCCGCGCTCGCGCAGGGCAATTACCCGGCCAAGCCGATCCGCATCATCGTGCCGTTCACCGCCGGGGGCGTGGTCGACTCGGTGGCGCGGCTCGTGGGCGAGCGGCTGTCGGCCAAGTACGGCCAGCCCGTCATCGTCGAGAACAAGACCGGTGCGGGCGGCTCGATCGGCACCGACTACGTGGCCAAGGCCGCGCCCGACGGCTACACGCTGCTGTGCGTGAGCCCCAGCCACGCGGTGGCGCCGAGCCTCATCAAGGGCGTGGCCTGGAACCCCGTGCGCGACTTTCGCGCCATCGAGGGCTTCGGCGTGATTCCCAACGTGTTCGTGGTGCCGACCGAAGTGCCCGCCAAGACCATGGCGGAGCTGGTCGCGATGGCGAAGAAGGCCAATCCATCGCTGACCTACGCGACGGCCGGCATGGGCACGTCCAACCATCTGTCAGGCGAACTGTTGGCGCAGAGCGCGGGCATCAAGATCACGCAGGTGCCTTATCGCGGCCAGCCCGACGCGCTCAGCGACCTGCTCGCGGGCCGTGTGACGATGATGCCGCTCACCGTGGCGCTGGCCGTGCCGCACATCAAGACCGGCAAGCTGCGCCCGCTGGCCGTGACCACGAGCAAGCGCTCCAGCGCCTTGCCCGACATTCCCACCGTGGCGGAGGCCACGGGCCTGAAGGGCTACGACGTGGGCACGTGGTTCGGCCTTGTCGCGCCGGTGAAGACGCCCGACGCCATCGCCGCCAGGCTGTCCGCCGACGTGGCCGAGATCCTGGCCGACCCGGCGATGAAGCCCAAGTTCGAAGTGCTCGGCCTCGAGGTGGCGCCACAGGGGCCCAAGCAGTTCGACGCCTTCATCGCGACCGAATACGACAAGTGGAGCAAGGTCATCAAGGCGGCGGGCATCGAAGCGCAATGAACACCGCGGGCGATTCGCCCCTGCGGCCGCCGCTGTGCGACTGGCTGGGCATCCGTCATCCGATCTTCGGTTTCTCGCACTCGATGGACGTGTGCGTGGCCATTGCGCAGGCGGGGGGCTTTCCGGTGCTGGGGCTCGCGCGCGAGCTGCCGCACGAGATTCCGCACATCCTGGCCGAGGTCAGCGCGCGCATGGCAGGCATGCCCTACGGCATTGACCTGATGCTGCCCTCGCAGGTGCCCGAAGAGGCCACGAGCATCGAGAGCGTGCGTGCGCAACTGCCCGCGCAGCACGTGGCCTTCGTGGAAGGGTTGCGCGACCGCCTCCACGTGAAGCCGCCGCAGCGGCCCAGCTTTTTCACGACACAGGTGCGCACCAAGGCGCTGTTCGATGCCCAGATCGAGGCCGTGCTCGACTCCGATGCGCGCGGCGTGGCCACGGCCATCGGCCTGCGCGCCGACCTCATCGGACGGGCGAAGGCGCGCGGCAAGCTCACATTCTCGCTGGTTGGCTCGGTGCGGCATGCGCGCAAGGCGCTCGGCATGGGCGTGGAGGTGCTGGTGGCACAGGGCTACGACGCGGGCGGCCACACGGGCACGGTCGGCACGCTCTCGCTGTTGCCGCAGGTCATCGCCGAAGCAGGCGACGTGCCGGTGCTGGCGGCCGGCGGCATCGCCACCGGCGCGCAGGTGCTGGGTGTGCTGGGCATGGGTGCGCAGGGCGCGTGGCTGGGCACGCTGTGGATGGGCGCGAAGGAAAACCACACGCCGCCCGCGCTGTTGCAACGGCTCATCGCCAGCGGCAGCGAAGACACGCTCATCACGCGCGCCCACAGCGGCAAGCCCTGCCGCGTTGTGCGCAGCGACTGGATCGACGCGTGGAACGAGCCTGGTGCGCCCGCGCCGCTGGACATGCCGCTGCAGCAGGCGCTGACGGGCGACGTGTTCGCCTCGATGCACGAGTTCGACGACGCACGGCTCATCTACGAGGCGGCTGGCCAGAGCGTGTTCGGCATCGAGCGCGAGACCACGGTGGCCGCGCAGATGCACGCGCTGGTGGCCGACATGCAGGCCGCGTGGGCCCGCATGCGCGGCTGGGCCGCTCAGTAGGCAGTCACTCTCCCGCGTCAGCCGCCGGTGCACGCAACCGGCATGGCGCGTCCCACGGCCCACGAGGTGCGACCCTGCTCGATGAGCAGCGTTTGGCGGCCGTTGGAAAACGTGGTCCCCGACTCTCCGATCGCCGGAAGATCGACGGCAGCCGCCCCGTCAACGGAGATCGAGGCGCTTTCTCCCATCAAGCGCACAGCCAAGCGTGTCCCGTCGCAGACGTAGCTGCTGACTGGATATGGATTGCCGACGCCGATCGAGGGGCTTGGCGTCGGATGGTGGCATGCCGCCAGCGTCCAGATGGCAAACGCGCCGACGATTGAACAAAAAAAGTATCGCATTTATCCCCACGTTCGCTGGTTCACGAGTTTTGCGCCGTTCATAGTACGGCGTCGAGTAGGGCGTCGTCCAGTGAGCGTTCCTGAGGCGAACGTCAGGCTGCGACGTTTTCAGGGCGGGCGTGGCTGCACGATTCAGCGATCCTGCCCCTGCGTCACTGCGTCACTGCGTCGCCCTGAATGGCCCCTTCAGGCTTTATCGGAACTCTGCTTTCCCGAGTCCATCATCCGAGCCACCGCACTCACCTGCGCGGGCCCGGCCCGGAAATACCCCGCCACGGTGTCCGTGCTGTGATGCCCCGTCATCGCCATCGTCTCCTGCAGCGGCATGTTTTGTCTTCCGGCTTCGGTGACGAACCCCGAACGCAGCGAGTGCGCCGAGAAGTTCTCTCCCACGCCGGCGAGCGCACAGCGCGCCTTCACGATGTCGCGTACCGCCGTGCCCGAGAGCCCGTCGGTGCCGAGCTTTCCGTTCTTGAGGATGCGCCGGAAGAGGGGCCCCGAGGGGATGCCGCTCGCCTTCACCCAGGCCTCGAGCGCTTCTGCGGCCGAGCCGACCACCGGCTTCACATCTTCCGGACGTATCTTCCCGTTGTGGTTCGTCTTGGGGTAATCGTATCTTTGATGAAAATTGACACGGTTGCCCTCAGCAAACCCAAGCGCGACAAGTACTTGCGGACCACGTCCGGATGTCAACCGACACTCCGCATAACTTATTGCACGGACATTCGCTGCCTCGAGTGCCAGAGAAATCCGGACCACCGGCTCGGCGAGGCCTACCTGGCACAACGAGAACCGGCCCGCGCTGATAAACCAGAAGACCGTGCGCGCGTCGATGCCACTGCACTTGTCGAAGCGTCGTTAAAGCGCCCCTAGCGCCAGTTCCGAATTTACGGCGTGGTGTTTCAGAGGCGAGTGGCCCCGGGCCAGCCATCGGCGGGCCGCCATGTGATCGCCGGGTGCGTTCACCGACTCGACCGCCAACAACCGTTCGCCCGCGTAGTGCAGCAACGAAAAACTGCCTGGCTTATTGCCGATGCGCCGAACACACTCTCCGCCGGGCCGCCACAGGCCCGCAATTTGGAGGCGCGTTTGACCTTGGTCCGACCAGAATGACGGCGCCGGCACATAGGCCGGCGCGCCGCGCCCGAGCAGCCGATGGCTCAGCAACCGGGCCTGCGCCTGTGCGTTCTGCACCGACTCCAGCCGCATCCTGCCCCCGTTGACCGGGTCCGGAAACGCGGCGCAATCACCGATCGCGAAGATGCAGGGATCGGTCGTCGCAAGACCTTCATCGACCGCAATGCCGTTCTCGCAATCCAGCCCGCAGTCGCGGGCCAGCGAGGTGTCAGGCTCGGCCCCGATGCCGGCGAGCAACAGGTCGGCCGACACGCTGCCATCGACCAGCGCCAGCCCGGTGAAGCGGCCATCGCGTTGCCGCAAGCCGCGCACTTGCGTACCCAGCCGCAGGTCGATCGACGATTGGGCATGGACCTCGCGCAGGTGCTCGGACAACGCTGGAGAGACGGCGCGGGCCAACAAGCGGGCAGCCGACTCCAATACCGTGACTTGCAGCCCCAGCGTGGCCGCGGTCGCAGCCGCTTCGAGGCCAATGAAGCCGGCACCGAGGACCGCGAGCGATCGGGCCTGCTTCAGCCCGCGTGCCAGTCCCAAGGCATCGTCGGCGCTTCGCAACAGATGCACGCCCTGGGGCGATGCGTCTTGGCCCCAAGCCGGCGGCAGGCGACGTGCACGCGCGCCGGTCGCCAGCACCAGCACGTCATAAGGCAGGCATTCGGACGGTGCGCCCGCGCTCAACGATCGAACCATGACCCGTTGCCGGGCACGGTCGATCTGCTCGGCCCGCGTCTGCAGGCGCAGCGTGATCCCATGCTCCGGGTAGAAGGCCTCGCCGAGCAACGATTGCAACCCCGCCGCGGGTTCACGCAAGAAACTCTTCGACAGCGGCGGTCGGTGATAGGGCGCATGCGCCTCCTGGCTGATGATCGTCAGTTTCCAGGCGGAATCGGATTGCGCTTCTGCGGCCTGCGCGACCAATTCGCTGCACAACTGCGCCGCCGCGTGGCCGCCACCAATCACGACGATGGAAGACATGGCTATTCTCCGATGACGGTGAGCCGCACGCCGTCAAGTGCGGGCTCGAGGCGCACCTGACAGCTGAGCCGTGAAAGCCCGGGCCGGTAATCTTCGCAGCCCTCTAGGATTGCCACCTCGTCCGATGAGGCGGCTGCGATTCGATCGGCCCATGGCCGCGGCAAATGGACGTGGCAAGTGCCACAAGACATGCCGCCACCGCACAGCGCCATGACGGACATGCCGCGATCGCGCAGCAATTGCATCAAGGTCTGCTGTCCCGAGGCTTCGAGGGTGCGCTCGCCGCGCCGCGGATCCTGGACACGGACCGTCGTAGCGGGCTCTCGCGCCGATGCACTTGGCGCCGACGCCTCGTGCGGGTCGGCCCCGAAGGTTGCTGGACTTCTGTCGGTCATCGGTGCCTCCCTGCGCTGCGGATGGGCCTCGGCCCGCTACTTGAACGAGGCCACGGCCTCGATTTCCAGCAGCAGTTCCGGCGCGACGAGCGAATCGATCTCGATCCAGGTCGAAGCCGGCGCCGGGCCGCCCTTGAACACCGCCAACCGGGCATCCGCATGCCGCACCAGCGCACCCATGTCGCGCGTGTAGATCGTCTCCTTGACCAGGTGATCGAAGCTCAGGCCGTGGTGCTGGAGCGTCTTCTCGATGTCTGCGTAGCAATTGCGGATCTGCGCCGCCATGTCGTCGACGTCAATGGGCGTCCCGTCCTGATCCCAACTGACGGAACCCGCGATGAAGAGCAGATCGCCGGCCCGGACGGCCTGGGAAAAGCCGAACTTGGTTTCGAGTTCGGGGCGCAAAAGATAGACGTTGTTGGAGCGTGCCATGGGAAATTCCTGGTGGAGCGTGATGGGCATAGCTGGTGCGGTGTGGCGGCCGGCTCAGCGGATGAAATCCGCGGAGGGATGGGCGCGCGGATAGGCGCGCAGGTAGTCGAAGAACTTGCTCAGGAACTTGTCGGTGCGGGTCAGCGAGCCCGGCCGATAGTGGATGGTGTTCAGGAGGTTGAGGTCCTGCATGCCGAAAGTTATTTCGAGGTTCGTGCTCACGCGCAGCCATTCCTTGGCCCGAATTTCCGAGCGGTCGCTGCCGTCCCCCTTGTGCACCACATTGATGAAGTACGAGAACGACTTGCCAGGTTCCGGCATGCCAAAGGGCGCCGCGAGGCCGAACCACTGATCGTCCAGCGTGCCGTCCTGAATGAAGAGGCTGGTGCCGTAGATGCCGATGTCCCAGTTGAGCTTCTTGTCGCCCCAATGCAGCCACTCAGAGTGGTACATGAAGCCATGCTCGAACCAATTGATGTCGTCATCAGGCACCACGTGACTGCCCTCCAGGCCGTGGACCGTCATCAGGTGCGCCACGTCCGGCGTATTGGCGGCAAAGACCCACGGGTCCGCGCCGAAATCGATCCTCGGGCTGACCGAGACCAGGAGTTCATCATCCGGGTACCGGAAGTCGGGCAAGTCCCAGGTCGGCGTGTCGCCATTGAAGGCGAACACCACGCCCCAACGCTCCTGCGTCGGAAAGGTGTAGATGCAGGCGGTTTTCGGCGCCGGATCGCCAACCCCGGTCTTCTCGCACCAGCCATCGCCGTTCATTTCCCACTTGTGGAACGCGCACTGGATGTTGTTGCCCACGACGGCGCCGATGGAGAGATCGGCCCCCATGTGCGGGCAGTAGGCGCTCATGACCCGGGCGTTGCCGTCCTCGCCTCGGAAGGCCACCACCTTCCCGTCCAGGAAAGGACGTCCAATGACCCCGCCCTTGGGAATGTCGGTGGACAAGCAGATGGGGAACCAGCTTTGCGAGAACAGGCCGTTCTCGCCTTCTGCGGGTATGGGGCTGGCCAACACACGCCTGCGTGGAGAGGCCGCGCCGAATTGTGCGGCGCTGATGCTGGAGCGCGAAGGGGTGGCGCCGGGTCGGCGGTCTTTGAGTGCATGCACTTCCATGGGAAATCTCCTGTACATCGGGGTCGGTGGGTGATGCGATGAATTCTGTGGCGCGGAGCTTGCGTTGCCACTCACACCCAACAGGGGACCCCCGTGTGAGGCATTGCTTTTCAGGGCTAACCCGGGTGTGGATGTCCCCTATTCGTGGCGCAATGGCCGCGCCAGCGCCCCACGATGAACAAGGAAATACGGATATGAGTCTCACGCTCGTCGAACACCAGGACGGGCAGCGAGCGAGCGCGGAGGACTGCGGTCTTCCGGTTTTGCCCGCGCCCTGCATGGACCTCTCCTCGCGGCTGCCCGCGCCGGGGCCGAAGCCGCGCACGGTCCTGATCGTGGCGCCAGCGGGTTACGGCAAGACCACGCTGATGTCCCTGTGGTTCCGGTCGCKGCGCCGCGAATCGCGCGGCGCCGCCTGGCTGTCGCTGACCCGGGGCTGCAGCGACGAGCACTCGTTGCTGGCGGCACTGACCCAAAGCCTGACCCTCGCGCAAGTGCTGCGCGAAGACGCACCGCGCGCCCTGGCGCTGGACGACCTGCTGCTGAACGCTGCGGCAGTTCGGCCCTTCACGTTGTTCATCGACCATCTGCGTCACTTCCCTTCGACCGGACTCGACGCCGTGTTGCAGGCACTGCTGCAGGGGCTGCCATCGCGCTGCCAACTAGTCATCGCGTCACGCGTCCGGCCGTCTTTTGGCTTCGGCGCCATGTCGGTGGAAGGCACCGCCATGGAAATTGGCAGCGAAGAGCTGCGCTTCAGCGACGAAGAGGCGACGCGCTACCTGGGCGATGCCGTCTCGCAAGACGAACTGGAACAGGTGCAGCAATTTGCCGAGGGCTGGCCGGTGGCGTTGCGCATCTGCCGCGACCTGGCGCGACAGCCCGGTGTTGCGGCGCGGCCGCCCCAGGCACTGGCCGCCGCACTGTGCATCAGCAGCCGGCTGCACGCCTATTTCGACGAAGAAGTGCTGCGCCCGCTGCCGGCACCGGTGCGCGATGTCGTGCTCAAGCTGTCGGTGCTGGACGAGATCTCGCCCGAGCTGGCCGAATGCCTGACTGAGTCCCCGGACACCCCGGCCATCCTCGAGATGCTGGGGCAGCAGAGCCTGTTCATCCTGCAGGTGGACGAGCGCCCGCAGTGGCTTCGCTACCATCGCCTGTTTGCCGCCTACTTGCGTGCGCGCCATCCGCAGCAACCCGCCGCAGCGACCGACCTCCACCGCAGGGTTGCCGCCTGGCTGCTGCAGCGCGGGTTGTACGCGCAGGCACTCCCGCACATCGGCGCGGTCGGCGATGCCAATCTGATCGCCAGGCTGCTGATTTCCTCCGGCGGCTGGTGCCTGCTGTTTCGTGGCGGCGCGACGGCTGCGCGCATCCTGCACAGCCTGCCGCTGGCCGTGGTGCGCGCGTACCCGTCGCTGGAACTGGCACGCATCTACCGGCTCGTGCACACCGGCGACATCACTCAGGCCCGGCAGTGCTTCGAGGACCTGAAAACAAGGACCCACGACTTCAGCGTCTGCGCCGAGACGCCCGAGCTCACGCAGGCCGACGGCATCGTCATGGAACTGCTGCTGTCGCTCTACGAAGATCGCACGCTGGGCCCGCAAGCACTGATCAAGGCCGAGGCCGGACTCGGCACCGACCTGACCGGCGACGCGATCCGCTCCTCGGTCATTCGCGAATTGCTCTCATGGTCGTTCTACCACGCAGGCAGCTTCTACAAGGCGCTGACCGTCGGCCAGGAATCGGTCGACCTGTGCGAACGCGTCGGCATTCCGTACGTGCAGATCTACGCCTTCCTGTCCATGGGCCTGGCCGAGCTCGCCGAGGGGCACATCAGCCGCGCAGCGGGCATCTACGCACATGCCGAAGCGGAAGCGGTGCGCTGCTTCGGCGATGGCGGCAACCAGGTCATGGCCGCGCAAATCCTCGGCGCAGAGATTCTTTACGCGCGCAACCAGGTCGTGGCCTCGCGCAACTGCACCGCCTACTGGCGCGAAGCCGTCGCCGACGGCGATGGCTGGGTCGACCTGTATGCCTCGCTCTACCGCACGCTGAGTTCCGCCATGCGCGTGCTCGGCGATGGTCCGGCCGCGCTGTCGGTGCTGGAACAAGGCCGCCACATGGCCCGCAGCCGGCGTCTCTGGCGGCTGGACCAGATCCTGCAGAACCACCAGCTGCGCGAAGCCTGTATGAGCGGCGACACGGAGCAGGCCGACCGGCTTGCGGCCCAGTTGCAAAGCGCGCATCCGCGCTCCGTCTCGGTGCAGCAGCAGGGCTGGCGCGTCTGGTACACCCGGCTGCTGGCGCTGGCGCGGCACGCCCTCGACAGGCACGACACCGGCACTTGTGCACAGATGCTGGACGACATTGACCAACTGGTGTTCTCCGGCACCGGCAACCACAGCCTGTGCCGGCTCGAACGCGACCTGCTCGAAGCCCGCATGCTGTTCGAACGCGGCAACGATGCCTACGTGCGGCCACTGTCGCGGGCGCTGCTGCAGGCCGCGGAAGCGGGCCTGGTGCGGCCCGTGCTGGACGAAGGCCCGGTCATGTTGCGGATGCTGCGCCAATATACCGAGGGCTTCACCCTGACCCGCGCGATTGGCGTTTTCATGCAGCTGGTGCAGGCGCAGGTGGCGCAGGATTGCGTGCAGCCGAGCGTGCCAGGATCGCCGCCCGTGGCGGCCCTCGCGGACTCGGCCCACACGCCAGTGGCGAGCGACATGCTGAGCAAACGAGAAGCCGACGTGCTGGCGCTCATCTGCGATGGGCTCACCAGCAAGGAGATCGCGCGCCGTCTTGCCATCTCGGTCAACACGGTGTTGACGCACCGCAAGAACCTCTACCGCAAGCTCTGCGCAACGACCCGCTCGCAGCTGATCACCATCGCCAGGGAGCAGCAGGTGCTCAGGCCATCGAGCGTGGCGGCGCCGTACGCACGCGAATCCTGAGCCCGGCCCGCAGCGCGGGTGAGGCGGGATGCAGTCACATCACACATTGCATGTGACTGCCTGACAAGCCGCACAGCGGCACGATGGCAACCACTCGCCCATACCGGGCAGTGCCCCATCGATTTGGAAAGCACCATGAACACTGTTGCCAGAACACTGGTGGCGATCGCACTGGCGTCCGCCATCTTGCCCTCGTCCGCACAACAGACGTCCCCGCCGATCAAGGTGGGCTTCGCGGTGGCGGAGAGCGGCTGGATGACCGCCTACGACGGGCCGCCGCTAAAGGCTGCACTGCTCAAGATCGAGGAACTCAACCAGAAAGGCGGCCTGCTGGGCCGGCGCATCGAGACCGTGGTGGCGGACACCAAGAGTGAACGGGAGCAAGGTGCCAAGGCGGGTGAATCGCTGGTGGCGCAGGGCGTGGACTTGCTGGTGGTGTCGAGTGACTACGACTACGGTGCACCCGCCGCGCTGGCGGCTCGCAAGGCCGGCAAGCTGGCGTTCAGCCTGGGCGCTGGCGACCCGAAGATGGGCCCGCTGGGCATCGGCCCCTACGTCTTCACGCCGAACATGGCCGCGCAGGTGGAAGGCATCACGATGGCCGAATGGGCCTACAAGCGCAAGAACCTGCGCCGCGCCTACATCCTGGAGGACCAGTCGATCGAGTACAGCAAGTCCGGCTGCGCCGGCTTTCGAGCCGGCTGGACGCGCGTGGCGGGGGACAAAGGCATTGCGGGCTCGGACAGTTTCAAGAACGGCGATCCCTCCATTGCCTCGCAGATCACCCGGTTGCGCGCGATGTCTCCGGCGCCCGACGCGCTCTACCTTTGCACCTACAACCCCGGCGGCGCCTCCGCGATCCGCCAGTTGCGCGCGGCCGGCATCGACCTGCCCATCCTCACCAACGTCGGCATGACCGACGCCTACTGGCTGCCAGCGGTGCAGCAGCTCAGTAACTTCTACGTGCCGACCTACATGTCGATCTTCGGCGACGATCCGCGCCCGGCCATTGGCAGATTCCTCACGGCGTTCGCCGCGCGTTACGGCGCACGGCCAGAGTCGGCGTATGCGGTGCTCGGCTACAGCATGATGGAGCAGTGGGCCCTCGCGGTGCAGCGCGCAGGGGCCACCGCGGCGCCCGCCGTCACCGCGGAGCTGGAGAAATTCCGCGAAGAGCCATTGACCGTCGGCCCGACCACGTATTCGAACCAGCTGCACATCCAGGTGAACCGCCCGCTGCTCATCATGGAAGTGCAGAACGGCAAGAACAAGGCCATCGAACTCTGGCGCAACGAACTCGTGCCATCGACGCAACTGCTGTTCCGCCTGCCGGCCAAGCCATGAACACGCCGGATCGCTCACAGTCGCTGGCGGTCGACAGGGTGTCGGTGCGTTTCGGCGGCGTCGCTGCCCTGACCGATGTGAGCTTCCGCCTGCGCCCCGGCGAGGTTCTGGGTCTGGTCGGCCCCAACGGCGCAGGCAAGACCACGTTGGTGAATTGCCTCTCCGGTTACCAACGCCCGAGCACCGGCACGATCCGGCTCGACGGGACGGACACCGCCGGCTGGTCGCCCGCACGGCTGCGCCATGCGGGCATCGCGCGAACCTTCCAGGCCGGTCGCCTGTTCGCCGGGCTCACGGTGGCAGAGAATGTCGAGGCGGGCCTGCTCGGGCTGGGCCTCGGGCGAAGCGAAGCGTCTTCCCATGTGCACGCCATGTTGCGGTTGCTAAACCTCACGCCGCAGGCCAGGCAACTCGCCGGAACGCTGCCCTACACCGCTGCGCGCATCGTGTCCATCGCGCGTGCGCTGGTGCACGCCCCCGCCTTCGTGCTGCTCGACGAGCCCGCCGCCGGCATGTCCGATGCGGAGAGCGCGCAACTGGCCGAGTTGATCGCGTCGCTGCCGTCGCGCTTTGGCTGCGGCGTGTTGCTGATCGAGCACAACATGGCGCTGGTCAACGCGGTCTGCGAGCGCATCCATGTGCTCGATGGCGGCCAGACCCTGGCCGAGGGCACGCCTGCGGAAATACGCGCCAATGCCGCGGTCGCTGCTGCCTATCTGGGTGCCAAGGAGGCCGCGTGATGCTCGAGGTAGACGACCTCCACGTCCACCATGGCGCGCTGAAGGCGGTGGCGGGCGTGACGCTGCGGGTCGGCCGCGGCGAAGTGATCGGCGTGATCGGCCCGAACGGGGCCGGCAAATCCACGCTGATGGCCGCTATCGCCGGCGGCATCGCGACACGGCACGGCGAGGTGCGGCTGGACGGCCACCGCATCACCGGCCTGCGCGCGGACCGCATCGCCCGCCTCGGGCTGACGCTGGTGCCCGAGGGGCGCCACGTGTTCGGCATGCTCAGCGTGCAGGAGAACCTGCGCATCGGCGCCTACATGCATCCCGGCGTGGAGGGCGGCGTCGAGCGTGTGCTGGCCTACTTCCCGCGGCTGCGCGAGCGGCTGCACATGCCGGCCGGCAAGCTCTCGGGCGGCGAGCAGCAGATGCTGGTGATCGGCCGTGCCTTGCTGACGCGCCCGCGCCTGATGATGGTCGACGAGCCCTCACTGGGCCTGGCGCCCCGGATCGTGGACCAGGTCTACGAACTGTTGCTGCAGCTGAGCGAACGCGAGGGACTCAGCCTGCTGGTCAACGAGCAGAACGCCACCCGCCTGCTGCGTGCTGCGGACCGGGTGTATGTGCTGCGCGAAGGACAGGTGCGCCTTCAGGGGACCGCGGCGGACTTGCGCCAGGGCGACGCCTTGGCGCAGAGCTATTTCGGCCACCCGGCGGCTGCTGCGCTGCACGCAGGAGCAACTTCATGAGCTATCTGCTGCAGATTGCAGTGGATGCCCTGAGTCTGGGCAGCCTCTATGCGCTGGCGGCGTTGGGCATCGGGCTGCTGTTCGGCATCCTGCGCCTGGTGAACTTCGCGCACGGCGACCTCATTTCCCTGTGCGCCTATGCCCTGATCCTGCCGGCCGCGGGTGACAGCGTGACCTTGCCGATGCTTGCGGTGCTGCCGGCGCCGCTGCTGGTGGCCGCGATCATGCTGGTGGGCGCGCTGGCCGCCAACGCGGCCGACCTCACGGTCTTCCGGCCGCTGCGCAAGGCGTCGGTGCCGACCCTGATGATCGCCTCCTTCGCCATTGGCTACGTGCTGCAGAACCTGCTGTTGGGCCTGTATGGCGGGCGACCGCGCAATCTCGATCTGTGGTCTGGATTGAACCGCCAGATCGTGCTGCCCCTGGGTAGCGACAGTGTGCATGTGCCGCTGGTGCAGGTGGTGACGATCCTGACCACTGTGGTGGTCGTGGCCGGCCTGACACTGTTCCTGCACCGAACGCGGCATGGCGTGCAGATGCGTGCCGCAGCAGAAGACTTCCGCATGGCGAGCTACCTCGGTGTGCGTGCGCACCGGGTGGTGGGCCTCGCGTTTGCGCTCAGCGGTGCGCTCGCGGGCATCGTCTCGCTGCTCTATGTCTCGCAGACCGGCGCCCTGTCGCGCACGCTGGGTGTGCCGCTGATGCTCTACGCGTTCATTGCCACCGTGGTCGGCGGCATGGGCAGCCTGGTGGGAGCGGTGCTCGGTGGCTTTCTGCTCGGGGCAGTGGCGGTGTTGCTGCAGGCCTTGCTGCCGCCCGATCTGCGGCCCTTCCGGGATGCTTTCGTATTTTCAATCGTGCTCGTCACGCTGCTGCTGCGCCCGGCCGGCCTGGTCCGCAACCCGGCGCTGATGGAGCGCGTCTGATGGCCTCCCCCTTCTCTCACGCACCCTTGGACCGCACTGCCATGTCAGCCACCTCCTATGCGGACGCTCCGCTCGCGCCCGCCGCCATTCCCCGGGGCCTGCACGGTCTCGCCACGCCCGCCGCCCTGATCGCGGTGCTCGCCGCCCTCACGCTGCTGGCGACCCAGGGCCTGTCGCAGACGGCGCTGCTCACGGTGACCGAGATGCTGATCCGTGTAACGGTGGTGGTCGGCATGGGGGTCTTCATCGGCAACAGCGGCATCATGTCGTTCGGTCACGTGGGCTTCATGTGCATCGGCGCATTCGCTGCTGCATGGGCCACGACCGAGCCGATGGTCAAGGCGATCACGCTGCCCGGCCTGCCCGAATGGCTGGGCACGCATCAGTACGGTTTCGCGCTGGCCACGGCGGGCGCCGCGCTGTTGTCGGCGCTGGTGGCCTTGCCGCTGGGCATCGCGCTGGGCCGGCTGGCGGGCATCGCTGCCTCCATCGCCACCTTCGCCTTCCTGGCGATCGTCAACAGCGTGTACGCCAACTGGGATTCGGTCACTGGCGGCACCGGCTCGTTGATCAACATCCCCACCGTGGTCGGGCCGTGGACGGCGCTGGCCTTCGCCTGCCTGGCCATCGCCGTGGCGTTCGCGTTCCAGCGTTCGCGCACCGGCCTGATGCTGCGTGCCACGCGCGAAGACGAGGTCGCTGCGGGTGCTTGCGCGATCCCGACGTCCAGGGTCCGGTTGATGGCGTTCGTGCTCAGCGCCGCGCTGGTCGGCATGGGCGGCGCCCTGCATGCGCAGTTTCTTGGTGTGCTGAGCGTCGATGCCTTCTACCTGGGCTTGTCCTTCGTCACCCTGGCGATGCTTGTGGTCGGCGGCATCGGCAGCCTGACCGGCGCTGTCACCGGCGTGCTCGCAGTCACGGCGCTGGTGGAACTGCTGCGCGCCGGCGAGGCCGGACTCGCCCTGGGCAGCGTCCGCCTGGCGCTGCCACCGGGCAGCCAGGAGATCGGCCTGGGTATTTTTCTTGCGCTGGTGCTCGTGTTCCGCCCCGCCGGCCTCGTCGGCACCCGCGAATGGCTCGCACCGCGCGCGTGAACCACTGATCAGATTTCCTCTTTTCCAACCACTTGAGACTTCCACCATGCGATTGCTCCACACCATGCTGCGCGTCGGCGACCTGCCGCGCTCCATCGATTTCTACACGCGCCTGCTCGACATGCAACTGCTGCGCCAGGCCGACAACGAGACCTACAAGTACACGCTGGCCTTTCTTGGCTACGGCCCGGAAAGTGATCAGACCGTGCTGGAACTGACCTACAACTGGGGCGTGGACCAGTACACGCACGGCAACTCCTACGGTCACATCGCCGTTGAAGTGGAGAACGCCTATGCCGTCTGCGACCGCGTCGCAGCCGCGGGCGGGCGCGTGACGCGGCCCGCCGGTCCCGTGCAAGGAGGGCAGACCGTGATTGCCTTCCTCGAGGATCCGGATGGCTACAAGGTGGAGCTAGTCGAGAAGGGTGGCGTGCACGACCTCTGACCAATCGGTCCCTTTTGCCATCTTTCGTTGAAAGCCGGTTGTCGCCCGAGGGGCGGCATGTGTCCAACCGCAGGAGTTCGCGATGATTCAAGCCGCCCTTTCCCCACCGACCCGTCACCCCTGCGATCCCCGAGCGCCTGGCGCGTCGCTGTGGTGCGGTGAAGATGTCGCGCTGGAGTGTGACTATGTCGAACCTGAAGACCTGAATCAGGCGCTCGACGCGCTGCGCACGGCCACCGGCCGCGCGCGGATCGTCGCCGGAGGCCAGAGCCTGTTGCCGGCACTGCGCAGCGGCATGATGAGCGCCGGCAGGCTCGTGAGCCTGCGGCGTATCGCTTCACTCAAGACCCTCGCTTGCGAGCGCGGCGTGGTGATCATCGGAGCCGAGGTCACCTTCAGCGAGTTCCTGGCCAGCGTGCACGCCACGACGCAGCCCTTGCTGCAGCAGGCGGTGAGCCATGTCGGCCATCACACGGTGCGCAACCGCACCACCTTCGGCGGCACGATCGCCTGGGCCAACCCCATGGGCGCGCTGCTGCTGGCGTTGGCCATGCTCGATGCGACCGTGGTGACGACGCATCGACGCCTGCCGAGTACCGACTGCGTGGCCGGCGTGTTGCGCAACAGCCTGGCGCCCGACGAGATCATAGTGGCTGTCGAGATTCCGATGCCCCCGGCCACGCGGTGCTTCGCCTTCCACAAGACCACGGCCCGCCGCTCGGGCGGAAAGGCCTTGTCGAGCATGGCGGTGACTCTGGACTTGGCGAATGACGGTACCCAGACTCTGCGGATCGGCGCCGTCGGCTTGCTGGACCGTGCGTGGGTCTCGCACTGGCGCGTATTTGCCTTCGACGATTTGACAGGAAACGCAGTGGACGCCTTGCTCGCGAGCGCACCCACTGCACCGCGCTTCGATCCGCTGCTGCCGTCGCCGGCCTATGCACGCGCTTCCGCTGCACTGGTGTGCCGGCGGCTTGTCCAGGAGATGCTCCATGCATGACACCCCTTCCGTGACGCTGAATGGCCGGCTCACGCCGCTGCTCGTCCATCCCTGCGATTCGCTGGCCGATGCGCTGCGCGACACACTCGGCATGACCGCCACGCGCATCGGCTGCAACGAAGGCATCTGCGGCGCCTGCACGGTGCTGCTCGATGGCCGCTCGGTGCGCGCCTGCATGACCCTGGCCGGGCAGGCTGACGGCTGCCGCGTCGAGACGGTGGAGGGCTTTGCCACCTTGCCCACGCGGCGCCTGTTGCAACAGGCCTTCGTCGAGCAGTTCGCCGCGCAGTGCGGCTTCTGCACCTCCGGCATGCTGGCTGTGGCCGCAGAGTTCCTGGAAGACCCGACGGTCGGAGATCACACGGACGAAGCCCTGATCCTGGAACGCCTGAACGCCGTCATGTGCCGTTGCACCGGCTACCGCAACATCGTGGCTGCCATCGTTCAGGCAGCGCGACAGCAGCAGGAACAAGGAGTACGCAATGAATGACCTCAGCGACGCACGCCTGCTGACGGGCACGACCTATGTCGGCAGTTCGGCGCGGCGGCCGATCATCGAGCGCTTCGTCAAGGGGCGCGGGCAGTACGTGGCCGACTTGCGGCGCCCCCGCATGCTGTATGCGGCCTTCGCACGATCCTCGGTTGCGCATGGGAGGCTGCTAGCCGTCCACACGGCACAGGCCGCGGCCGTCGATGGGGTGGTCCACATCCTGACCGGCGCCGACATCGGGCATATGCAGCCACAGCCCTTGACCTACGATCTGCCCGAGCAGCAGGTCTCGGGCATGCTGCCGCTGGCCACGGACCACGTGCTCTTCGTCGGCCATGCGGTCGCGGTGGTGGTCGCCACGAGCCGCAAGGCGGCGGCGCGCGCTTGCGCGCTGTTGACGGCCGACATCGAGCCCTTGCCCGTGGTGGCCGAGATGGACGAGGCGATGCGGCCCGATGCGACGGCAGTCCACGCGCACTGGGCGCATAACCGCGTCGCGACCTCGCGCTGGAACAGCGCCGACGTACCGGCATTGCTCGCCGAATCCTTCCTCGTGATCGAGGGCGTGTTCAACAGTCCGAGGGTGCATGCGCTGCCACTGGAGACCCGCGGCGTGCTGGCCGAACCCGGTGGCGAACCCGGCTGCGTGACGCTCTACACGCCCACCCAGTCGCCGCACCAGGTGCGCGGCCATGTGGCCCACATCCTGGGCTGGCCGGAACATCGGCTGCGCGTGATAGCACCCGACATCGGCGGCGCCTTCGGCATGAAGGTCTGGATGTTCCCCGAAGAGCCGGTGATCGCCTACCTAGCGGACTTGCTGGAACAACCGGTGCGCTGGATCGAAACCCGCCGCGAGGCCTTCGTCGCTTCGACGCATGCCCGCGCGGAACGCGTGGAACTGGCGATGGGTTTTTCGCATGACGGCCGAGTCACGGGCCTGAAGGCGCGCGTGGTGCTGGACAAAGGGGCCGATCCGGGCACCGTATCGAATGGCACCGCGTTCGTGTCCGGCGTCTGCATGACCGGCGCCTACGCCATAGCGGCGATCGACGTCGAAGCCACCGGCTTCGCCACGCACCGCACGCCGACCGGCGCGTTCCGCGGTTTCGGCCAGCCGGAGGCCAATTTCGCACTGGAACGCGCCCTGGACATCGCAGCGCGGCACCTGGGCATGGACCCGGCCGAAATCCGGCGGCGCAATTTCGTGACGCCCGAGGCCATGCCGTATTCGGTGCCGACAGGCCTGGTGCTGGACAGCGGCCACTACGCAACGCTGATGGACCTCACGCTGAAGCGCTTTGGCTACGCGCAGGCCTGCCAGCGCGCGGCAGAAGCGCGTGCCGAAGGCCGGCTGGTCGGCGTCGGCATGGCGTTCTACACCGAGGTGACGAACTTTGCGCCGTCCTGGCTGACAACCCTGCTCGGCATCCGCACCAGCGGCTTCGACATGGCGTCCATCCGGATGGAGCCTTCGGGCCACGTGGCGGTCTTCATCAGCCAGACGCTGATGGGCCAGGGCCTGGAGGTCGCCATGGCACAGACCTGTGCAGACGAACTCGGCCTGCCGATCGAGCACATCCTGGTGGTGGCGAACGACACACAGACCGCCGCGTTCACCGGCTATGCGAGCGGTGCCAGCCGGGGCGCCGGCGTTTGCGGCTCGTGCGTGACGCTGGTCAGCCGCCGCCTGCTGACCCGCCTCAAGACCTGGGGCGCGCACCTGCTGCAGCTTGACCTCGATGCGGTGGTGGTCGAGGCCGGGCAGGTTCGGTCGATTGCCGATCCGCAAGTCTCGGTGCCGATGGCCGACATTGCGCGCGCCGCCTACCTCTACGTGAGCCATCCCGAAGGACTCGAGCCGGGGCTGGCAGACCAGGCCGGCTACGACCCGCCTGGCCTGGCGATTCCCTACGGGTTAGCGGTTTGTGAAGTCGAGGTTGACCCCGCCACCGGTACCGTGGCGCTGCAGCGGCTGGTGTTCGGTCACGACTGCGGCACCCAGATCAATCCGCGCATCGTGGAAGGCCAGGTGCTGGGAGGCGCCTTGCAGAGCGCAGGCACCACCTTGTCGGAAGAGATCGTCTACAGTGCCGATGCCCAGCCCCTGACCTGGTCACTGCACGACTACGGGCTGCCATTCGCGGGCGATCTGGGCGACTTCGATGCAACCCACACCGAAACGCCATCACCGTTTTCGCTCAACGGAGCCAAGGGCGTGGGTGAAAGCGGCACGATCCCGATCCCGGCAGCAATCGCCAACGCCGTGCATGACGCACTGGGCGGCACCCGCGGCCTGTGCGAGCTGCCGCTGACGCCGGAACGGGTGTTCAGCTACCTGCATGGCTGAACCACAGGGTACCAATGCCCCGAGTTGGGGACTTGTGCGACTCTGCATCTCATTGTCGTGGAACTGATGAGATGGGACGAACTTTGGCTCCATCTGAAAGACTCATCATTCGTACTGCACAGCCTTGTGGCCAGCGACTGAGAGCTGTGTAGTGTCGTGGATATTGCAGCCGCAAGTGCATATGGGAACGACAAAAATGCCCTCCTTCGCCTCCCGGCGCGCCGGGATTGGCGCGGCAGCGTCGGTAGGCTTCGTGCAAGACATCTTCGCGGCACACCTTGTCCCACAGGCTGTAGATCCGGTGGGCTACTTCGCTCTTGGCTTTCACCCGCAAGGTGCTCTGCAGGGCACTGTCACATTGTTGATGGCGTAAGCTTGATCGATGCAAAAGACGACGAGATCGCTCTATCACGGGCGGTTCCCGGCGGTGGTGATCAGCCGGGCCGTGCGCTGATATTTTCGATTTCAACAGAGCCTGCGCGACATCGAGGAGCTTCTGTTCGAGCGCGGTGTGGTCGTCAGCTACGAGACGATCCGGCGCTGCTGCGACAAATTCGGCGCGAGCTTTGCGCATGGCGCCAAGGGCGCACGCCGCAAGCCGGGCTCGACCTGGCATCTGGACGAGATGTTCGTGACGCTGCGCGGCGAATCCTAGCTGCTGTGGCGCGCCGTCGATCAGTATGGCGCTGAACTCGACGTTCTTCTGCAGAAACGCCGCGACAAGGTCGCAGCAAAACGCTTCTTTCGTGAAGGCCAGTGCCCGCGTGAACAACCGTGCCGAAAACAGCCATCAGCCCACCCGTGAACGCGAGCGGCGCATGCGAGGCTTTCGCCTGCCTGAGCGCACGCAGGCCTTTCTCTCGAGCTTCGGTCCCATCCGCCAGCACTTCGCACTCAAGCGTATGCGGTCAACGAACGCGGGAACGTAGTGACAGACGATCTGGAAGATCTCAAGCGCCGACTGGTGGTGGGTCACAAGCGACGGGCGCAGTGTGTACGACGAGAAGGCGAAGTCTGAGCTTGTGGCGTCGTGCCTGCGGCCTGGCGCCTCGGTGTCGCGCCTGGCGCGCAAAACGACGAGACGCCGTCTGCTTGAACTTCCGCTTCCGAAAGCTGAGGTCCGCGTTAGACCGGACTCGGCGGAAGCTGCCGTCCGCGTCTGCCTGCAATCTGTTCGCGACTTCTCTGAGATTCATCGTGCGTTGCATCAAGTAGTTGGTCCGGAAGCCCGCGCCATGGCGAGCGTGTCGATGTATTCGCGGATTTTCGTCACCTTGCCGTTTTGAACAGTGATGGCGAAGACGAAGTGGTCCTGGAACGTCCTGTTCGTGGCTTTGACCTTCCCGCGGCTGAAGCCGATCATCAGAACCCGGTCGCCTTGCGCAATGAATTCGGGGGGCTCCGGAAACGAAGTCTCCAACTCGGAAGACATGTGCAGCAAGTCGGCAAGACCCGCGTGCCCGCGGTGCGTGCCGGCCAGCGGCCAGTCCGCACCCGGAATGATCCACTCGATGTCATCGTCCGACAAGGTTCGCAGACCCCGCTGGTCGCCGCGGCCAACAGCCGCAAAGAAGTCCTTGACAGTCTGGACATTCGCTTGTGTGCTCATCGAGATGTCTCCATCTACATTACAGCGCATCGTGTCCGACCTAATCGGACACGATCGAAAGAAACCCGCGACTGGAGCAAGGGACGGAACGATGGCGTCTTGAGGTTCGCGTCGGTCAGGTCGCACCCGTCGCCGCGGGTACCTGTCAGCGCTTCACGAACCGATAGACGAAACGATCCGTTTCGCCCTTGATCGAAGGATCGAACACCTTGATCGAGTGCGGATCGTCACTTCTGGCGAGCATGGAGCTTTCCGCGTCCAGTACGAAGCCGGCCGCCTCCACCTCCTCGCGAACGGCCGCAGGCTCGATCCGATGCAGCGACTGCGCGTCGCTCGTGCCCAGCCCGGCGGTGGCGGCGTGGTCCACGATGACGTAGTACCCGCCGGGCTTCAGCTGCTCGTAGACAGCTCGATTGAAGTGGGCCGCCGTCGCGCCCTTGGCCTGCATCAGCGCGGTGTGGAGATCGTGATAGAACAGATGCATCCAAAGAACATCCGCTTGTTGCGTGACCTCCGGCATCGCCACGAGGTCCGCCGAAACGGCTTCCACGTTCTCTCGGCCCGGCTCCGTCGCAAGCGTTCGCATCCGGCCGACCGGATCGTTCTTGAAGTGGGCGACTTCGGCCGGCACAAAGCTGAAGACCCGTCCTGCGGGTCCCACTATGTCGGAGAAGAGACGGGTCCAGTCGCCATCGCCCGGGTAAACGTCGATGACGGTGGAGCCCGCATCGACTCGTGCGAACTGGATCAACTCGGATAGCTTGGCTTGGTCGTACATCGGAATCTCCTTTACGGTTGGCATTCGACGAGCGCGGCGTGCGAGGGGGCGATCCACGGCGGGTCCACCGTTGATCTGCACTCTCGTACTAGACCTGCGCCATGCCTCCGTCGACGGCGAGATCCACACCGGTGATGTAAGAACTTTCATCAGAGGCGAGGAACGTGACGGCTGCCGCGATTTCCTCGGGGACGCCTCTGCGACCCATCGGGATCTGCGTGGTGAACTGTGCGACCGCTTGCTCGACCTGTTCAGCGGTAAGGCCTGTCGTCGTCGCCAATGCCGGGGTATCGATTGCTCCGGGGCTCACACAATTCACGCGGATGTGGCGGTCCTTCAATTCCAAAGTCCAACCGCGCGCGAGGTTGCGCACAGCCGCCTTACTCGCGGCGTAGGCGGTAAACCCTGGGAGCCCGAGCACGTTCGAGACTGAAGAGGTCAGGATTATCGAACCGCCGTCTTTGAAGAGGGGAAGGGCCTTCTGCACCGTAAAGAACAGCCCCTTCACGTTCACGTCAAAGGTCTGGTCAAAATGCGCCTCAGTAGCTACCGCGAGCGGTGCGATTGTCCCCGCGCCCGCGTTCGCGAAGAGAACGTCGATGTGACCGTGTTTCTCTTTCACGACGGCATAGAGCCGGTCCAGATCTTCCAAGCGCGACACGTCGCCCACGACCGTCGTAACGTTTCTCTTGATGGAGGCGGCAGCCTCCACCAGCTCTTTCTCTCGTCGCCCAGTGATCACAACGTGCGCACCTTCTTCCACGAAGCGCTTGGCCGTGGCCAAGCCAATCCCGCTGCTCCCGCCCGTGATGACTGCAACCTTACCTTCTAGTTTCTTCATGATCTTCAACCTTTCGTTTGTGGTGTGACGCGGCGCCGCTGTTCCGATTGGCACATAGGCGCTGTATCATTTGGATCACCGATCCAGATCAAAATTCGCTTTATCCGAATCAGTGATCCGAATATACGGATCGGTGATCCGTTTGTCAAGGGACCTATGCGAGCCGACGCCCAGAAGAATCGAACCCATCTCCTTGCGGTCGCGCGCGAGGTCGTCGCCGAGCACGGTGTCAACGCGTCCATGCGCGATATAGCGCGCCGGGCCGAGGTCGGATTGGCCACGCTGCTTCGTCATTTCCCGACGCGGGAAGCCTTGTTCGAAGCGCTGTTGTGCACACACTTGGACGCATTGGTACAGACGGCGGGCGGACTCGAGAAGTCGGATGCACCCGGTGAGGCGCTCGTTTCATGGTTCCGCGAATGGATGGCGTTCGCGCAGAGCTATCGAGGCGTTGTCGCCATGATGGCAGCCGCCCACACGAACCCGGAGTCCGCTCTGTATGCCGCGTGTGCAGCGGTGCACTCAGCGAGCGCGCGCCTGCTGCTTCGCGCACAGGCCGGGGGGCAGGCGCGCGCCGACATGAATGGGGACGACTTGTTCGGCCTGATGTCGGCGCTCGGTTGGCTTGTCGACCTGCCGGCGTTCGCGCCGCGGGCCGATCATCTATCCCACATCGTCGCCAGCGCCATCTTGCCGAATCTGCCGAGTCGCGGTGTCGCCAAGCGACCTGCCAAGCCCGAGCGGTGAGGCTTCGCTATGCCGGCGCCGACGCGTCCATCCGCGCGGCCAACGCCATGGCCTGCGTGTCGATGTACTCGCGGAGCGTCGCCAGCCTGCCGTCCCGGATCGTGATGTCGAAAACCCAGTGGTCCTCGAATGGCTTGTTCGTGGCCTTGATTTTTCCCGTCGCGACGCCGACGACCAGAACACGATCTGCCTGCGCCACGAATTCCGGAGGTTCCGGGTAGGTCATCTCCACCTCATCGGACGCCTTCTGAAGCACATCCGCGACCAGCGCCAGCAGAGCCTGCTTGTCGCCTCGGCCGATGGCGGCGAAGAAGTTCTTCACGACCTTGACGTTGTTCTCGGTGCTCATCGTGTCTTTTCAGCAGGCGCGAATCGGATCGTGCTCGACCCGATTCGGGCATCGTCCTTTCAGTCGAACTTGACCAGGTCCTTGAAGATCAGGCGACCCCAGCTGTTTCCGCGTGCCTGCATGAGCAGTCCACCTTCGGAAAGCCCGCCAAGCAGGATCGGCGCGAAGCCGAGCTTTTTCGCGAGCTCGCCAATCTCTGCTGCAGCGCCTTCATCGTCGCTCGACAGGAACACGACTCGCTTTCCGCCGTGCACAGCCGGATCCTGGTCGAGGACGGCAGCGCCCAGATGGTTGAAGCCCTTGACCAGCCGGGCACCAGGGAAGGCCTGTGCGACGAACTTGGATGAAGGCTGTCCTCCCAATGTCTCGGGAGGCACGCCGTAGGCATTGGTCACGTCGACGACGATCTTTCCCCGCCAATCGGAAAGCGCGCCCCCGACACCTGCGTGTGATTCAAAGCGGACAGCCAGAAAGACGACGTCCGCTTTCGCGGCCTCCGCCAGTGTCGCGGGACTGATCTGCGGGCCGATCGTGGCCGCGTCTGATGCGAAGCTTTCCGGGTCGCGGGTCGTGGCCACTGAAACGGCGACGCCGCTTCGGGCAAACGCCTTGGCCAGCGCCTGGCCGATCTTGCCGAAGCCGATGATTGCGTAGCTCATAAAGATTCCTTTCTTGCCAATTTCACAGGAGGCGGGTGTCGGCCGGCTCATGCTTCAGGTCGTCGTGACGGCCGTCGTTGTATTTCAAGGTCCTGGCGAGTTGGTCGGCGTCCTGCTCGATGCCGTCCAGCGCGGCGATGGACACAGCGTAGAACTTCGCTTCGTTTCCCTCTGCGAAGGCGCGGACACCACAGGTCCTGCAGAAGCGGTAGCGAAGGTGGGACTCGGATTTGCCGGGAGGAATCCATGCGTAATCGGTCAGCTGGTCTTTGCCTCTCTCGACTTCAAAATCTTCAGGCGGCACGATCGCGAACCAGAAGCGTGACTTGGTGCAGATCGAGCAGTTGCAGCGCGTCGTTCCTTTGTCGAAGTCGATCTTGGCCTCGAAGGCGAGCGCACCACAGTGGCACGAGCCACGGTAGGTTCTCTTCGTCATCGTGTTTCCTTTGTCCGCTGTGAGTGAAGGTTGGAAAGGCCCCTGTCGGAGCCTCGCCCGCATGAAGTTCGCTGCAGCCCCGGGCCGAACTCCGCGCGTCAGAGTTGCGCCAGGCCGCCGTCGACGGCGACCTCGCTGGCGGTCATGAAGCTGCTGTCCGACGAGGCGAGAAAGGCAGCCACCGCTCCGATTTCCGCCGGATCGGCCATGCGCTGGAGTGGAGTCATCGCGGCATAGGCTTTCTGGCCTTCCTCGCCCAGCGCTTCCTTCGCGAGGTCGGTCGCCGTCGCCCCGGGCGAGAGCACGTTGACCCGGATGCCAGTGCCCTTGAGGTCCTCGGCCCAGGTGCGCGCGAGGTTGCGCACCGCCGCCTTGCTCGCGCTGTAGGCGCTCATCCCCGGGGCGCCCGTGGTGCCGGCGCTCGAACCGGTCAGGATGATCGAGGCGCCTTTGCCCATCAGCGGCAGCGCCTTTTGGACCGTGAAGATCGTTCCCTTCACATTGGTGTCGAAGGTCTCGTCGATGTGCTCGGCGGTGATGCTGCCGAGCGCAAGTTGGCTTCCCGCCCCCGCATTGGCGAAGACGATGTCGAGGCTTCCGCGCTCGGCCTTCACCGCGGCGTAGAGCCGGTCGAGGTCGGCCTCGTCGGAGACCGAGCCCTTTACCGCGCGGGCATTGGGCCCGAGCTCGGCCACAACGGCGTCGAGCACTTCCTGCCGGCGGCCGAAGACGAAGACGAACGCACCCTCGTCGATGAATCGCTTTGCCGCGGCGCGGCCGATACCGGTCGCGCCACCGGTGATCACGGCGGTCTTTCCATTCAGTCTGTTCATGAGATGCATCTTTCGTTGAAGTCGTCTGGACGCAGCGATCTGCTTCCTTGCCAACAAATATGCACTCCTGATAACCTAAGGACAAGTATGCACTTTTTGGTAAGTATCGAAAATGACGACGTCTTCTGAAATCTGCGGCACTGGCTGCGGGCTCAATGCCACGCTCCGCGTCATCTCGGGCAAGTGGAAGCCGCTGGTCCTGTTCTTCCTTCGCGACGGCCCGAAGCGCTACGGCGAATTGAAGCGACTGGTCGAGGGCGTCAGCGACAAGGTGCTCATCCAGTCGCTGAAGGATCTGGAGGCCGATCGGGTGCTGGCGCGGACAAGCTACAACGAAGTACCGCCGCGCGTGGACTACGCGCTGACCCCGCTCGGTCGCAGCCTGGCCGACGCGATCATCCCGCTGTGCACCTGGGGAACTAAGAACGCGGCGGAGATGGCAGGCATCTTCGCGGAGCGCGACAGCCTGGTTCAGCAGGAAGCCGAATGACCGGTTCGCCGTCACTCATCTGAAGCAGCGAGAGGCAGCAACGGGCCCTAACCGGGCCTACAGCGGACGCCGAAACTGCCCGAAAGCGGCGGTTGGATGACGCGCAGTCTTCCGTCACGCACACCTCCTGGAACGACTATGAGGTCGTGGCGGCGAATCTGCCCGACGGCGAGGAGCGGAGCATCGATGGTCGAGCGCCGCCATATGCTCTCTATGTCGACCCGCCAATGGCAAGAATCGGTGATTCCGAACGCCAGGCGCGTGACCGCGGAGGTCGGGTCCTCGTCGGCTTCATGCCCATGTCGCGCGTCGGCCGGGCGAGGGAGCGCTCCGAGACCCGAGGCTTCATGAAGGTGCTCGTTGACGCCGACTCGTTGCGTCTGCTCGGCGCGACCTTCGTATGTATCGACGCCGACGAGGTGGTGCATTCGTTGCTGGACGTCATGGCCGCAGGCGTTGATGTGAGGAAGGTAGCCACCAGCGTCCCGATTCATCCGACGATCAGCGAGCTGATTCCAAGCATGCTGCAGCAGCTGAGGCAGCTCTAGGAGCGTTTGCAGATCCTGTCCCGCCGACCTTCCCTTGGTACTATCGCCGCGACGCATTCCACCAAAACATGGCAACCATTCATCGCTCCGACTGCTGGTTCGGCCAGCGGCTCGCGCGACAGTACGGTATCGACACCGTGCCGTCTCTCGTCACCACATCGCGCAGGGGCTCCGAGCTCGGTGTTGCGCGCATGCAGCATGAGCTCCCGCATCTCTTCGTGCTGCCGCCATTGCCGCCCGAAGACGCGTTCCTGCTGAGCGTCGAGATCACTTCGGGAGGCAGCCGGCGCATCGTCAGGGGCGGCGCCTCGCTCCAGTTGGGCTTGCAGCAAGAGGGAGCGTTTCACATTGCTGATCTGTCGGAGCGTGCCTCCGCCTACGTCTGCAGCCCATTTCACTCCATGCTGTTCCACATGCCCCGCGCGACCATCGATTCGTTCGCCGAGGAGATGGAGGTGCCGCGCGTCGACACGCTGCGTTGCGATGGCGGCACCGTGGATCCGGTGATTGCAAATCTGGGAAAGGCGATGCTGCCTGCATTGATGGTCCCGGAGGAAGCAAGCACGTTGTTCATCGATCATGTGGCCCTCGCGTTGAAGGCCCACGTCATTCATGTCTACGGTGGCCTGCGGCGTGCTGCGCCGCTGCGTTCAAGAGGACTGGCACCCTGGCAGGAGCGTCGCGCGAAGGCGTTCCTGATGGAACACCTCGCCGGGGACGTTTCGCTGACCGATCTCGCGCGAGAGTGCGCGCTTTCGCGCAGTCATTTCAGCAAGGCCTTCAAGCAGTCCACCGGACAGGCGCCACACGACTGGCTGGTGAGCCAGCGCGTGGATTCGGCGCGGCGCCTGCTGAGCGAGCCCGATCTCTCGATTGCGCAGATTGCCGCGGCCTGCGGCTTTGCGGATCAAAGCCACTTGACGCGTGTGTTCGTGGCGCGAACCGGCACGTCGCCGGCGCGCTGGCGTCGCAGCCGGGCTGCCTGATCCGGGCACGGTACCGTGTGGATCACGGCATCCAGACCGAGTGCGGCAGCAGTGCGGGTACGAGCGGCCTGTTCAACTGCTTCACCCACCATTGCAGGGCCTGGCCGTCGGCACCCGTCTTCCAAGCCAGCCAGAAGGCTTCGGGCTGACGAGGCTCTTCGGTGGGAAGTTCCACCAGGGTGCCGCGCGCGAGTTCGCCCTGGATGCAGGCCTTGGGCAGGAACCCATGCCCCAGGCCCGCGGTCTGGCAGGCGATCTTGGCCGCCATCGACGGCACCGTGATGCGTTGCTGGCCTGCGAGAAGGCCGATGGTGCGGTCCGACAGCGTGCGGGCGCTGTCCCCCACCACGATGGCGCTATGCCCCAGCAGGTCGCCGCGTTGGAGAGGGCGATCCAGCCGGGTCAGCGGATGTGTCGGCGCAACGCAGAACACGAATTCAAGACTGCCCACGGTGACGGCCTGGTAGCCGCCGCCGGCCGGCCCTTCGCCCGCGGCGATGACGACATCGGCGCGCCCCTCGCGCAGCGCCTCCCAGCTTCCTGTCAGTGCCTCGCACCCGATGCGCAGCCGCGTCCCGCAGCGAAGCGCTTCGAAGGCCCGGACGTCGTCGATGAGCGCCTGCGTCGGGATCAGCGAATCGTGCACGAGCCGCAACTCTGATTCGAAGCCCGTAGCGATCTGCCGCATGCGGGATTCCAGGTCGCCCGCGGCGCCGAGCAGCCAGCGCCCTTCCTTGAGCATCTCCTCGCCCGCGGCGGTGAGGGTCACGCGCGGTCCGTTGCGTTCGAACAGCAGCATGCCGAGCTGCTCCTCCAGCTTGCCAACGGCGTACGAGATCGTGGAGGGCACCTTGTTCAGGTGGTTGGCGGCGGCGGCGAAGGAGCCATGGCGCGCGATGGCGTCCACGACCTCAATGGCTTCCAGGCTGAGTTTGAGCACGTGCGGGTCCTTCGGGCTGGATGATCGAAAAAATCGATCATAAGGGGCGAAAAGTTTCGCCCATGGGCCTTATCCGATGCAAGAAGATTTGGCCATGCCTTGGGGATTGTCTTCGAGGCTCATCGTGAATCCAATCGAATTCAGTGAACATCAAAGGAAATGAGACATGCTGGAAGTTCGCAGTGCCAATGACCGTGGAATCGCAGACTTCGGCTGGCTGAAGTCCCGCCACACTTTCTCTTTCGGCCACTACCACGATCCCGCGCAGGAGGGCTTCTCGGACCTGCTGGTGATCAACGACGACCGCGTGCATCCAGGTCGTGGCTTCGGCACGCACCCGCACCGCGACATGGAGATTTTTTCGTACGTGCTCGACGGCGCGCTCGAGCACAAGGACTCGATGGGCACGGGGTCGATCATCCGGCCCGGCGACGTTCAGATGATGAGCGCCGGCACCGGCGTGCGGCACAGCGAGTTCAATTCGTCCTCCTCGGACCCGTTGCATTTCCTGCAGATCTGGATCCTGCCGAATGCCAAGGGCGTCGCGCCGCGGTATCAGCAAGTGCACTTCACGCCGGCAGAAAAGCGCGGGCGGCTGCGGCTGATCATTTCGCCCGACGGCACCGACGGTTCGCTCGCCGTGCACCAGGACGCCCGCGTCTACGCGGGCCTGTTCGACGGTGAAGGAAGCGCCTCGTTGGCGCTCGGCCCCGAGCGCTATGCCTACGTTCACGTGGCGCGCGGCAGCGTCGAGGTCAATGGAAAACGCCTGTCCGAGGGCGACGGCGCGCGTGTGCGCGACGAGCAGCGGCTCGACCTGGCGCGCGGCGACGGCGCCGAGGTGCTGGTGTTCGACCTGCGGCCGAATGAACTGCCCTCGTTCTGACCGCATTCCGGGTCTGGCGGGACGTCAAATGTCCAAAGAGCCTCACTAATCGACAAGACGAGCGTCCGCGCCGAAACGAAGATTCACGCCGGACGCCGCCCCTCAGTTTCCTCTCACAAACCACGGAGTCACCCCATGTCCATCAAAGCCACCCCGACCCCCGGCGCCAAGCTGCTCACGCCGAAGGACCACACGCTGATCCTGATCGACTTCCAGTCGCAGATGGCGTTCGCCACGCACTCGATCGACGCGGTCACGCTGCGCAACAATGCCGCGCTGATCTCGCACGCCGCGGCCGGATTCGGCGCTTCGACAATCCTGACGACCGTCGCGGAAAAGAGCTTCTCCGGACCGATGTTCGACGAGATCAAGGCCGCCTTCCCGAACCAGAAGATGCTCGACCGCACCTCCATGAACACGTGGGAGGACGCCAATGTCATCCAGCAGGTCAACGAGATCGGCAAGAGCCGCATCGTGCTCGCCGGCCTCTGGACCGGCGTGTGCATCGTCGGCCCCGCGCTGTCGGCGATCGACCAGGGCTTCGAGGTCTACGTGATCTCGGACGCTTGCGGCGACGTCTCCGCCGAAGCGCACAACCGCGCCATGGACCGCATGGTGCAGGCCGGCGCGCGGCCGATGACCTCGCTGCAATACCTGCTGGAGATGCAGCGCGATTGGGCACGCACCGACACCTACGAGATGACGACAGGCATCGCCAGGAAGTTCGGCGGCTCCTACGGCCTCGGCATCACCTACGCCAAGACCATGTTCGGCGCGCACGAAGGCTGAGCGGGCGGGCGCGATGAAGCCGTACCTCATTTCCCTGGCGCTCGGCGTGCTGGTCGGCGTCATCTACGCGCTCTTCAGCGTGCGCTCGCCGGCGCCGCCGATCATCGCACTGGTCGGGCTGCTCGGAATCCTCGCGGGTGAGCAACTACCACCATTGGTCAAGCAGATGTTCGCCTCGAATCCGGCCTCGACCTCGTGGCTGCACCACCAGGTCAAGCCGCACATGTTCGGCGAGCTTCCGCAGCGCGCGAAGCCGAAGCTCACGGCGTCAGAGCCGGCCCGGGCCGAAGATCACAGCGCATGACAGACGACTTCGATCTCCGGCGCCGCCGGCATTTTCTCGGCACGCTGGGCGCCGCCCTCGCCGCGCCCAGCCTGGCGCAGCAACTGTCTTCAAGGACACCCGACATGGTCGACGCACAAGCTCCGCAACTCATCCTCCATCATGGCCGCATCACCACGCTGGACCGCGCGAATCCCGTTGCCAGCGCTGTCGCTATCCGGGACGGCCGCTTCACCCAGGTGGGCCGCGACGAGGACATCCTGCCTCTGGCGGGGAGCAAGACGCGGGTCATCGACCTGATGGGCAAGCCGGTGCTGCCCGGCCTCATCGACAACCACCTGCACATCATCCGCGGTGGCCTCAACTACAACCTAGAACTGCGCTGGGACGGCGTCCGCAGCCTCGCCGATGCCATGTCGATGCTCAAGCGCCAGGTCGCGATCACGCCGGCGCCCCAGTGGGTGCGGGTCGTGGGCGGCTTCACCGAACATCAGTTCGCCGAGAAGCGCCTGCCCACGATGGAGGAACTCAACGCCGTGGCGCCCGATACGCCGGTGTTCATCCTCCACCTCTACGATCGCGCGTTGCTCAACGGCGCCGCCCTGCGCGCCGTCGGCTACACGAAGGACACGCCGGCACCGCCCGGCGGCGAGATCGTTCGCGACGCGTCGGGCAACCCGACCGGACTGCTGCTGGCAAAGCCGAACGCCGCCATCCTCTACGCCACGCTGGCCAAGGGGCCGAAGCTTCCCTTCGACTACCAACTCAACTCGACGCGCCACTTCATGCGCGAACTGAACCGCCTCGGCGTCACGGGCGCCATCGACGCCGGGGGCGGCTTCCAGAACTATCCCGAGGACTACGACGTCATCCAGAAGCTCGCCGACGCCGGCCAGTTGACCATCCGCCTCGCCTACAACCTCTTCACGCAGAAGGCCAAGCAGGAGAAGCAGGACTTTCTCAACTGGACCGCGAGCTCGAAATACAAGCAAGGCGATGACTACTTCCGCCACAACGGCGCCGGCGAGATGCTGGTGTTCTCGGCCGCCGACTTCGAGGACTTCCGCCAGCCCCGGCCCGACATGGGCCCCGAGATGGAGGGCGAGCTGGAAGAGGTGGTGCGCATCCTCGCGCAGAACCGCTGGCCCTGGCGTATGCACGCGACCTACGACGAGACCATCACCCGCGCGCTGGATGTCTTCGAGAAGGTGAACCAGGACATTCCGCTCGCGGGCCTGAACTGGTTCTTCGACCACGCGGAGACGATTTCCGAGAAGTCGATCGACCGCATCGCGGCGCTCGGCGGCGGCATCGCGGTGCAGCACCGAATGGCCTATCAGGGTGAGTACTTCGTGGAGCGCTACGGTCCCGCGGCAGCCGAGGCCACGCCGCCGGTCAAGCGCATGCTGCAGAAGGGCGTCAAGGTGTCGGCCGGCACCGATGCCACGCGTGTTGCCTCGTACAACCCGTGGGTATCGTTGTCCTGGCTCATCACGGGCCGGACGGTGGGCGGCCTGCGGATCACGCCGCAGCGCAACTGCCTGGACCGCGAGACAGCATTGCGCATGTGGACCGAGAACGTCACCTGGTTCTCCAACGAAGTCGGCAAGAAGGGCCGCATCGAGGCGGGCCAACTCGCCGACCTGATCGTGCCGGACCGCGACTTCTTCGGCTGCCCCGAATCCGAGATCGCCGACACGACCGCGCTGCTCACGATGGTGGGCGGCAAGGTGGTCTATGCGGCCGGCGCCTTCGAGCCGCACGACGAGGGTGCGCCGCCGCCGGCCATGCCCGACTGGTCGCCGGCGCGCCGCTTCGGTGGCTACGGCGCCTGGGGCGACCAAGAGGGCGCGCCCTTGCAGAAGACACTGCGCCAGGCAGCGGCGGCCTGCGGCTGCGCTAGCGGCTGCGGCATCCATGGCCACAGCCACGCGTCGGCCTGGGCGAGCAAGGTGCCGGCGTCCGACCTCAAAAGCTTCTGGGGCGCCCTGGGCTGCGCCTGCTGGGCCGTCTGACACGGAGTCCGCTCTTGTGTGACCCGCCTCGAATGCTTCAGCAACACTCCTCACGATCGAAATCATCATGGACGCTCTTGAAAATCTTCTGACTCCAGAGAACTGCGCGCTGGTGTTGATCGACCACCAGGCGGGCTTGGCATTCGGCGTCCAGTCAATCGACCGTCAAACGCTGCTCAACAACACGATTGCGCTCGTCAGCACCGCCCTGGCGTTCAAGCTTCCTATTGTGGTCAGCACCTCGGCCACCAAGGTGTACAGCGGGCCGCTGCTTCCCGCGCTGCGCGAATTGCTCGCGGGTCAGACCATCATTGATCGCAGGTCAATGAACGTCTGGGAGGACCCGAACGTGCTGGCGGCCATACGGGCGACCGGGCGCCGGCGCTTGTTGTTCTCGGGGATGCTGACGGAAGCATGCATCACCTTCCCCGTGGTCTGCGCGCAGGCGTCCGACTTCCAGGCCTATGTCGTCGCGGATGCCTGCGGTGGGCTGACCCTGTCGGGCCATGAGCTTGCTCTTCAACGGATGAGTTCCAGCGGCGCCGTCATGACGAGCTGGCTCCAGGTCTTGCTCGAGCTGCAACGTGATTGGACGCGCCAGGACACTTACCAAGCCGCGAGAGCAATCGTCGAACGTAACGGCGGCGGCTACGGCATCGGCCTCAACTACGCGCGGGACATGCTTCCTTCCAAGTGACCAGTCCCCCGGACGACCCTGTCAATTCATTTTCTTCAGATTCGGAAGATGTCCTCCATGATCCTTGATGGAAGTTCTCAGAAAGCTTCTCGATTCACTCTTCCACTGGCGCGAACTGCACGCAGCCTGTCGCTGATGCTGGTGCTTGCGGCCGGCATGTCCGCCGCTCGCGCAGACGATCCGACCATCGACGAATCCGCTGCCCATTGGCATTCCACGTCGACGCGTGCGCAAGTGGTGGAAGCCTGGTCCGCATCGCGCACGGATCCCACGGCGCGGTTTTGGTTGCTCAGCTTCAATCCGTTGAAGTATTTCCATTCGACCATCTCTCGAGCCGAGGCGCGCTGCCAGGCCTTGCAGCCGTCCACGGCTGCGGATGCCGCGACCCTCTCGTCCGAGAGTTACGGCGGTCGCGCGTACGGGAGGCCGCAGACGACGCTGCCCAGTGCCGACATCGAGATCTCGTCGAGCGCGCTCGGCTGCGCCCGGAGGGCGGTCTGATGCGCTGGCAACCCGGACCCGCCTTGCGCTGGATCACGTTGCTGCTGTTGTGCGCCGCCTACCTGCAGGGCGGCTTCAACAAGGCAGTGGACTTCGGATCAGCGATCGCCGAGATGAACCACTTCGGCCTGTCGCCGGCCGCACCTCTGGCCATTGCGGTCATCGTCCTGGAACTGGGCGCCTCGGCGCTCATCCTTACGGGCTTCTACCGATGGCTGGGCGCACTGGCGCTGGCCGGCTTCACGTTGTTCGCCACTTTCGTTGCATTGCGCTTCTGGGAGATGCCGCCACCCGAGCGATTCATGGCGGCCAACTCGTTCTTCGAGCACCTCGGACTGGTCGGCGGTTTCCTGCTGGTCGCCTGGCATGACCTGCAGGAGCGCGCGCATGGCTGAGTCCGCTCGAGGCGGCTTCGCACCGCTGCGCCAACCCGTGTTCGCCGTGCTGTGGGCGGCCACGGTGCTGGGCAATATCGGCAGCTTCATGCGCGATGTGGCGAGTTCGTGGCTGGTGACGGATCTGTCCGCCAGCCCGACCGCCGTGGCGCTGATCCAGACGGCGGCGACGCTGCCGGTCTTCCTGCTGGCCATCCCGGCCGGGGTGCTCTCCGACATCCTCGATCGCCGGCGATTCCTGATCGCCGTGCAACTCCTGCTGGCCAGTGTCAGCAGCACGCTGCTGGTGCTGTCGCACACCGGCGCATTGACCGTCGAGTACCTGATTGCGCTGACCTTCGTCGGTGGCATCGGCGCCGCGCTGATGGGGCCGACCTGGCAGTCGATCGTGCCTGAACTCGTGCCGCGCGCTGACCTGAAGAATGCGGTGGCGCTGAACTCGCTCGGCATCAACATCGCGCGCTCGATCGGCCCGGCGGCGGGCGGTCTGGTTCTCGCCAGCCTCGGCGCGGCGGCCGCCTACGGGGCCGATGTGCTGAGCTATGTGTTCGTGATCGCCGCGCTGCTGTGGTGGAAGCGGCCCGCCGTGGCCGACACCGGCCTGTCGGAAGACTTCCTCGGCGCCTTTCGCGCCGGCCTTCGCTACACGCGTGCGAGCAAGGAACTGCACGTGGTGCTGCTGCGCGCGGCGGTGTTCTTTCTTTTCGCCAGTTCGGTCTGGGCCTTGCTGCCGCTGGTGGCGCGCCAGATGCTCGGCGGCACGGCCGGCTTCTACGGCGTCCTGCTGGGCGCGGTGGGCGTGGGCGCCATCGTCGGCGCCCTGGTCATGCCGCGTCTGCGCCAGCGCCTCGACGCGGATGGACTGGTCCTGCTGGCTTCTGTGCTCACGGCCGCCGTCATGGCCAGTCTGGTGTTCGCACCGCCGAAGTGGCTGGCCGTGCTGCTGCTGTTGCTGCTGGGCCTGGGCTGGATCGTCGCCCTGACCACGCTCAACGGCGTGGCGCAGGCGATCCTGCCGAACTGGGTGCGCGGGCGGGGGCTGGCCGTCTACCTGACCGTCTTCAACGGCGCGATGGCGGCCGGGAGCCTCGGCTGGGGCTTGATCGCGCAGCAGATCGGCGTGCCTGCCACGCTGGTGGCGGGCGCGGTCGGGCTGCTGGTCGTCGGCGTAGTCTTTCATCGGGTCCGCCTGCCTGCGGGCGAGTCCGATCTGCAGGCATCGAACCATTGGCCCGAACCGCTGCTCGCCGAGCCCGTGGCGCACGACCGCGGGCCGGTGATGATCCAGGTCGAGTACCGCATCCGCCAGGACGATCGCCCCGCGTTCCTGCAGGCGATGAAGCGCCTGTCGCTGGAGCGCCGTCGCGACGGTGCCTACGCCTGGGGCGTGCAGGAGCACACCGCGGATCCCAGCCGGGTCATGGAGTGGTTCCTCGTCGAATCGTGGGCGGAACATCTGCGCCAGCACCACCGCGTGTCCAACGCCGATGCGGACCTGCAAAGCGAAGCGATTCGCTTCCACATCGGACCCGAAAAGCCCGCGGTACATCACTTTCTTGCACTCTAGTCTCACGCACCTCTGAAGGAAAAGGCATGGCCGATTCAAAGACCATCAAGAAGCGACGCCTGGCTCCGCTCCACACGTCGAACGATCTGACCGCGGACGCGACACGCGATATCTCCGCGGGGCTGAACGTCTTGCTGGCAGACACCTTCGCGCTCTACTTCAAGACGAAGAACTTTCACTGGCACATGTCGGGCCCGTCGTTTCGCGACTACCACCTGCTGCTGGATGAGCAGGCCGACCAGATCTTCGCCACGGTCGATCCCATCGCCGAGCGCGTACGCAAACTGGGCGGGACCACGCTGCGTTCGACGGGCCATGCCTCGCGACTGCAGCGGCTCTCCGACAACGATGCCGACTTCGTGACGCCGATCGGCATGCTGGCCGAGTTGCGCGAAGACAACCAGCGGCTGGCCGGGTTCATGCGTGCGACGCACGCTCTGTGCGACGAATATGGCGACGTCGCCACCGCGAGCGTTCTGGAGAACTGGATTGACGAGGCCGAGCGCCGCACCTGGTTTCTCTTCGAATCCGTGCGGCAGGGCTGAGGGCCGGACCGATCAGGCAGCCACCGCGATGATTGTTCCCGCTTCATTTCCTCAAGGTGCCTTCGGCGACCGCCTGGGAAGGTATTTCGAGTTGTCGTCTGCGCCTGCGCTTGTCATGCTGCCTGCATTGAACGCGCCGTTTGCGGTGACACGCATCACCTGCACTTCCGATCAGCTCGGCATGAAGCTGGAGATTCCAGCGGAGGACGCCTTCGTTGTGACGCTGCACCTCGTCGGGGTGCGTCACCATGAGCTCTGGGTGCGCGGCCGGCCCGCCGTGGTTCGAAGCTACTCGCGCGGTGCCATCAGCATCGTCGATCTGCGCGACGAGGTGTCCACCTACCTGGGCAGCCCGCTGGACGCGCTCGAGTTCTACGTCCCGCATGCGCTGGTGGACGCGGTGGCAGACGCCGCCGGCGTCGCTCGCGTGAGCGCGCTTTCGTGTCTCCCAGGTCTGATCGATCCCGTGATGAGGCAATTGGGCGCGGCGATCCTGCACTTGTTCGACAATCCGCGATTCGCGACCCCAGCCGTCCTCGAGCACTTGGCCGTAGCCATCTGTGCCCACCTGCTGCATCGATTCGGAAAGAATGCCGGAAGCGATGTGCCGGCGATCGTCGCCTCGTCATCCTCACCCCAGCCGTTTGCCTTCACGCAAGTGACGCTGCCGCGAGCCGCTTGGCACCGGCAGAATCTGCACTGAACCATGACCCAATCTTCTTCAATTCCCGTTCGCGACAATCCTTCGAAGCATCGTTTCGAAGCCGAGTTTCAGGGCGAGGTTGCGGTGGCGATCTACGAGCTGACGGGCGAGGTCATCACGTTCATCCACACCATCGTTCCGGAGGCCTTGCGAGGCCACGGCATAGCGACGCAACTGGTGCTGGCGGGGCTGGCCTCCGCGCGTGAACGCGGCCTGAAAGTCATTCCGAGGTGCCCCGTCTTCGCTGCCTACATGCGAGGACACCCCGAGACGCACGATCTGCTGGCCCAGGAAGGCCGAACTCTTCTGGGCATTTGAAGGGCGCCCTTTGTGGAGTGCGCCTTGCCATTCAGTGGCCGACGACGACCGGTCCTGCGGTTTCGCCCTCGCGCGTACTGTGTTGAAGAACGACGGCATACGCGGCCAGCACGGGCGGAATCACGAAGCACCACATCCTCAACCAGATGTAGGTGAGCGCGGCCGCTGCGCAACCCGCGGCGAACACGGTGACGCTGCCCGACATGCGCTGCAACCGGGCGCGTGCGGCAAGGGCGTCCTGCGATGGAAGACCTCGAAGCAGGTCGGCGAGGTCGATCATGATCTGCGTGGTCGTGCCGGTCATGAGGGTGGTAGGCGGGGCACTCGCCAGATGAATCCGGTGCGTGGCGTTCTGGATAGCCATCGCCGACACCAGCGCCATGCCCGTGAGCATCGCGAGCCCGCTGTCGCCGTCGCTGAAAGGACCGAAATGGACGGCGAGGGCAGCGCCAGCGGCGAGCAGCAGCGTCTTGAGGATCAGCATCGTTCGCAAGACCGGCAGGCCGAAGTCGGGCAGCTTGTAGCTCAGCCATCGCATCAGGATGACGACGGCACAGAACACCGGCAATGCCAAGAGCTTGGCCAGCGCACCCGAGGTCCCGTGCACCAGCGCTGCTCCGAAGGTCACGAAGTTTCCCGTGACATGGGCGGTGAACAGGCCTTGCAGCGCCAGAAAGCCGGCGGTGTCGACAAAGCCGCCGTTGAGGCTCATGAGCAAAGGAAGAGACGGTTTCATTGGGCAGGCCTTCGTGTGATGGGCGCGCTTCTGCGCGCAGGCCTTCATGATGCGCCTTGGGCGCCCGCCGTCTTGTCGGGTTGTCCGTCTCTTTGCACATTCGGACGCTGCCACGGCCCAACGTTCAATCCGGGCGACTCTTGTTCAAGACAAGCGAGCCGGGGGGGTCCAATATCTCCTGAGATATTCGACTCGAGAGTTCACCCATGCCAGGAGAAAACAGGCCGCCCACGCTGACCACGGCAGGCGGCGCGCCGGTCGCCGACAGCCAGCACTCGATCACCGCCGGTCCTCGCGGACCGATCCTGATCCAGGACTACCAGATGGTCGAGAAACTGGCCTATCTGGCGCGCGAGCGCATCCCGGAGAGGGTGCTCCATGCAAAGGGTGCTGCCGCCTTCGGCACGCTGCACATCACGGGCGATCTTTCGCGCCACACCAGGGCCCGGGTTCTTCAGCCCGGCCAGCGCACGCCGGTGCTCGTCCGCTTCTCCGGGCTGACCGGCGAGCGAGGCTCGGCCGACGCGGAGCGCGACGCGCGCGGCTTCGCCCTCAAGGCTTATACGGAAGAGGGCAACTGGGATCTGGTCGGCAGCAACCTGCCTGTGGCCTGCATCCGTGACCCGCAAAAGTTTCCCGATCTGGTTCGGGCCTTGAAGCGCCATCCGGTCAGCCACTTGCGATCGCCCACGGCAATCTGGGACTTCTGGTCGCTTTCGCCCGAGAGCATGCACCAGATCGTCATGCTGTTTTCCGACCGCGGCCTGCCATGGGGCTTCCGCCACATGCACGGCTATGGCGTGCACGCCTTCGGACTCATCAATGCGTCCAACGAACGGGTGTGGGTCAAATTCCACTTCAAGACGCAGCAGGGGATCCGTCATCTGACGAACGCAGAGGCCCGCGAGGTCATCGCCAACGATCGAGAAAGCGCGCAACGCGATCTGTTCGAAGCGATCGAGCGCGGCGAGCATCCGCGCTGGTCACTGGGGGTACAAGTAATGAGCGACGATCAAGCCGCCGCGATGACGTTCAACCCGTTCGACGCGACGAAAGTCTGGTCGCAACAGGAATTTCCGCTCATGGAACTCGGCACGCTCGAACTCGATGCCAACCCGGACAACTATTTCGCGCAAGTGGAGCAAGCGGCATTCAACCCGGCCAACATCGTGCCCGGGATCTGCTTCTCACCCGACAAGATGCTGCAGGGGCGGTTGCTCGCCTACGCGGATGCGCAGCGCTACCGGATCGGCACGCACCACGAGGCGCTGCCCGTGAATCATCCGAGATCGCCCGTGCACACCTACCACGCGGACGGCGCGATGCGTCTGAACGTACCGGCTCGGACCGACGCCTACTATGAGCCGAACTCATTTGGCGGGCCACGTCCGGATCGTCAGCTCGCGGAGCCGGCGCTACCGCTGAGCGGGGACGCGAAGCGATTCGACGATCGTCAGGGACTCGGCGACTATGCGCAGGCGGCTGCCATGTACCAGCGCATGGACAGTGGTCAGCGTCAGCGGCTGATCGAGAACATCGCAGCAGCGATGACCCACGTGCCCGAAGCCATCCAGAAGCGTCAGATCGCGCACTTCCGCCTCGTCGACGACTCGTTCGGACAGGGCGTCGCTGCGCAGCTTGAAACCTGTTCGATGGGTAACGCGCGCTCGGCGGAACGGCCGGGTAAGCCTGGAGACAGGTAGGGCACGCCCAATCGGGCGTCCAACATCTTCAACTCTTCGCCTCGCTCGTGAACGCCGTACGCTACGAGCGCCGCGTGTTTGCGAACCTCCGCAAGGCCATCATCGAAGCGCGCTCTCGCCTGTACCCGCTCAGTACATTGGCAATCGCAGATAGGTCCCCTTCAGAGGGAGCTGTCCTGTGCTCGGCTTGCCCCAGTCACACACTCCGTCCGGGAAGATCCCGTTCAGCCGCGCCTTGTCGGCATCGCTGAACGTCACCATATAGTCAGCCATGTTCACCGGCTTGAGCTGGCACTTAAGCACGTCATTCGTCAGCGGCGAGCCTGCCACGATGCGCGGCGTGCTGAAGCGCGGGTAGACCGTGTTGCACTGCGCGGCCGGGGCCTGCGAGGCCACCTCGTCGATGCGTGTGTTGCCCTTGTCCCAGCAGGCATCCTTTGCGCCCACGGGTTTGTTGCGCACTACCTTGTCGATGGAAGCGGGGGCTGAGTCTGCGGCGACGTTGTCGAGCCAGGCATTGAGCAGGTCGATCGAGTTACCCATCATGGCGTACAGGTTCGAGGTCGATCCCAGTGTCCAGATGATCTGGTTGTCGCTGCGGCCGTTCGCGCGCTGCAGGCGGGCGCGAATAATGAGGTCTTGCATCGTGTCGTGGATGTCGCCCACCGAGTCGGCGTTGTTTCGCTGCGTAATGATCGGAATGTTCGCCAGACCGGGACCACTGAAGCTGTTCTTGAAGCCTCCGGAATAGGTGGCTTCGAGTGCACCCGCTTCGGCCTGCGTTCGCGCTGCCCGCGTGTTGCCGTCGCGGTCGTAGCCGCCCACATGCTCATTGAGGTCCAGGAACTCGTGCACCGTGATCGCGTTCCTGTTGAGCGCGGCCAGACCGTATTGCACGCCGACGTTGTCGATGGGGCGGCGCGCCTCCTGCGTTCCTGGGGGGGTGCCCAGCAGGTTGACGTTGGTCTGGAAGAAATCACAGCGGATGCCGCTGGGGTTGGTTGTGCGGTTGAACACGTTGGCCTGGTTGGCCGGCTCGAGGAAGCCGCAGCCTGCCGCGTTGTCCGACTTGATGATGCTGGCGAACGAAAGGTCCCACGCAGTGCAGGTGTTGGTGTTGAATCCGTTCACTGCGTTCTGCTTCTCGGTGGTCCAGGTAGACAAGTCCGACTTGTAGACGTTGTTGAGCAACCGGCACTCCATCACCTCGGGCATCAGCGTCTCGGGGAAGGAGACGATCGGCTGGATGCCGTCAAGCAGCCCCGGGTAGAGCTGCGCGACCAGGTACTGCCAGGGCACAACCCCGATCCATTTCATCGAGAAACTCGCACTTGCGAGTCTTCTTCGTCGATAGGTTCAGGCCCAAGCCCAACTGCTTCGTGGGAGTTACGCGTTTGGCAATCATGGGATGAGATCATGCAAGGCTCGCGCCTGTTCAGAAGCGCAAGGCATCAGCAAGGCAGGCAACAAGCGAGCGCGGGCGTTGTTGGTCGAGCTCGCCTGGGGCTGGCTGCGCCTGCAGCCTGACAGCGCGTTGACCCAGTGGTTCAACCGACGCTTCGCCGGCAGCGGAAAGCGCATGCGGCGCGGGGGCATTGTGGCGCTGGCACGGCGCCTGGCCATTGCGCTGTGGCGCTACGTCGAACATGGGGAAATTCCGGCCGGAGCCATGCTCAAGCCGGCAGTCGCGTGAAGCAAAGCGAGCGATTCCGCCCCCGCACAGCTAGGCAAGGAGCACATTTTGATGGTCAAAGGTCGACGCGCCCGGAAGGTCCGCGGGCCACTTCAAAGTGGCCGTCTAAAAAGATGGGGCGCGTCGGAAACTGGGGTTTGCCATTGCGCTTCGCGCGCATGCTGCATGAGGTGCACGGCATCCACACCGTGCACGGATAGAAGCTCGTTCGAGCAATGGCTCGAACGCTCATCACGCCCCGACCTTGGACCTGGATGCATCTCTCGAGCTAGGCCCCGTCCGTAGACTCACCGCAAAGCAGAGGGCATTATGAAATACCATCCATCGATATGTTGCCCGACACTGCTTGACAAACAAGTCCTCATAGAAACGGACCTTCGCCCACGCCGCCCGTTCGCGAACACCCTGAGGTCGGCGACATCGCCGGCCGGCTACAGCCGCCAGCTGCGGACGGTCGCACCCGACCTTGAAGTGGATCTCTAACAAGGAGACTGAATTGAGACGTGCATTGGAAGCGATTTGGAGTCTACCCAGCGCTAGTCAACGGGAATGCGTCGCGCACATACAAAGGCGCTGCCAGAATGTCGCCGCCCTCGTCTTCGCCGTGGTGCTAATGGCTTGCGGTGGTGGCGGAGGCGGTGGTGGTAGCGGCAGTGTTGGTGTTGTGGCTGGCGACGGTCTTGGCGCTACGTCCGGAGCCCCATCATGCGACGCACCTTCCATCACGACGCAGTTGCCGGCGACCAGTGCACTGAATGCGCGGGCCAAGTGCTTCGAATTGAACACGCCTTATGTGCCGCCACCCGGCAACGCTCTGGAGCACAGCGCATCGGGTTTTGCCAAGACGATGTGTTCGGCCGTATTCATCACCGGTGTTGATCCTGCTGTCGCCGCCGAAAGCCTTGGATACTTCGTTGCGCCGTATGCCCAGCGCAAGTTGATGGGCGCTCCAGTCGTGGACCGCAGCAAGAATGAAGTCCGCGTTGCGATTCCTAACGGCCCGACGCTGGTCGCGCGCTATTTCGGGTCACAAGGCTGCATCACCTTGCCGCCCGGGAAGGACGAGGTCCTTTTCAATCCAGTGCGGGTCAAGAGCGCGCTGGCCGACCCCACGACGCTGCCTTGGCCAATGGGCGATGTGTTGCCGTCCGACCCATTGCCGGCGGCGGTCGATGTGGGCAAAGTGACCCAGGCGCTTGACGCCGCTTTCGGTAACCCGGAGGCCTACACCTCCGCATTCGTGGTGACGCACAAGGGGCGGATCGTCGGGGAGCGCTATCAAACCGGCGTCGGTGTGACGACGCCTCTCGAGTCCTGGTCAATGGGCAAGAGCGTGACCGCCACCATGATCGGTGTACTCATCAAGCAGGGCGTCTACCAGCTCGATCAGCCCGCCCCGATTCCCGAGTGGCAAGGGCAGGGCGATGCTCGCAAGCTGATCCGCATATCGGACATCCTTCACATGTCCAGCGGCCTGCGAATCAAAGCACCGGACGACCCGGACTTCGACCCCAATGGGACCTACCCGGACCACCTCTACTACTACACCGGCCGAATCGATGCCTTCAACTATGCCGCGACACGGCCGCAGCAATGGCCACCGAACACGGTAGGCCGCTACCGCAACACGGATCCGGTGCTTGCCAATTACCTTGTGCGTCTTGCGGTCGAAAAGCGCGGCGAAGAGTACCTATCGTTCCCGCAGCGCAGCGTCTTCGACAAGATCGGCATCCGCTCGATGGTCATCGAGACCGACCCGTACGGCAACCTTCTCACGCAGGGATACGACTTCATGTCGGCTCGCGATTGGGCGCGGCTGGGCAATCTCTACCTCCAGGACGGCGTCTGGAACGGTGAGCGCATTCTCCCTGAGGGCTTCGTCAGTTTCGTGAGCACCGTGGCGCCCGCTTGGGCTGCGGACAAGCGGCCAATCTACGGCGGCTTTTTCTGGATCAATGGAACGGGCGCGCTGGCAGTGCCGACGTCGGCGTACTACATGCTCGGCGCCGCCGGGCAGTTCGTCGTCGTGGTGCCATCGCACGACCTCGTCGTGGTGCGCATCGGCTATTCGAAGGGTGAGCGATTCGCCACCGCGACCCTGAATCAGGCGCTGACGCTACTGACAAGTGCCGTGCCGCGCGCCCGCTAGCCGCATTGGAGCTTCTCAAAGGAGATCGAATGGCCGGCCAAACACCAACTTGAGAAGCATGGGCATCAGCGCACCGCGTGAAACTTGACCGTCGCGAACAGACCCCCTCGTTGTCAGCTGAGCGATTCTCGGCATTGGGCGCTCCGAGCTTGCCTAAGTATGGTGTGAGCCCTCGCAGTCCTTGAGCTCCGTGCCGCTGAGGTAGCCGCGATCGGCAAGGGCCTGCAACTTGGTCTTGCCCATCGCCTCGCGTGCAGCCATTGCCATCTTGCTGAGTTGCGAGCGGTCGTTGCCGTCGTTGGTGACCTCGTGTGCCACGATCAGGTGGTGCCTGGCATCGACCGCCGCCTGCACGTTGTAGCCCACCAGGCCCGAGCCCTTGGCCTGCGAGTTCATCGAGCGCGCATCGGGATCTGTGGTCGAGCGCTGGCCGTCGGGCTCGTGCTTGAGCTCCTCCTTGGTCCGATCCAGTTCCCGCATTTGCTCGCGCAGCTTCTTGATCTTCTCCGTCAACCGCTCGGTCTTGACCTCGACCTCCGCAGGCTGCGTGCGATCCGCAGTCTCCATGGCATCGAGGTAGCGCTGGATGCTCTGCTCGATCTGCCGCTGGCGCGCTTCGATCTTGGCGGCGGTGAAGTTGGACACGCAGGTCACGCTGCACGAGGAAGGGACGCGGCGCGAGTGGAAGCTTCCCTATACGGCTGTCGAACCGCCGACCGCAACTGCTCAGCCGACAGCGGCCGCAGCACTGCCGGAACCTCCACCGATCAAAGCCTCTCGCAATGACTTCCGCGGCGGTGAGAAGGTCTCGTTCGACGACAAGTACCTTCAACCCCAAGTGGGCACCGTCGTTCGCATCAACCAGAGAACAGCCACCGTCGACACCGGCGACGGTCACTCATGGCGCGTGCCGTTCCACATGCTTCGCCACGTGCTCGACATGTGATTGCCATCGATCAGACGCCCGTCAAGAGGGTGCTGAGCCCACACGTACAACGCGGGCGTCGGCGACTTTGTTGAAGAAGGCGGTATTGGCTATGTGAGCGTTCCAGTCCATGTCGGCCCAACGGCCGAGGAACCTTCTGCTGATGGCGGGGATAGCCAAGTTGAACTCCCGTTCAGATACCTGCGGATCAGGTCGTCTTTTCTTGGAGCATCTGCAGTATGGCCTTGATGGCCGCCCGGTACCCGCCAGGTCCGAGGCCGGCGATCACCGCGGTGGCCACCGCGGACATGTAAGAGTGGTGGTACATCTCCTCGCGGCGATAGATGTTGGAGATGTGGACCTCGATGATCGGACCTGGAAACATCTTGAGCGCATCCATGATGGCCATGGACGTGAACGAATAGGCCGCCGGGTTGATGATGATTCCGCTGCCCGTGTCGATGGCCTCGTGGATCCAGTCAATCAACTGGGTCTCGCTGTTGGACTGGTGGAACTCCAACGCGATTGCGCCGGCTTCGTCGCGGCACATTGCCTCGATCTCGGCGAGCGTGGTCTTGCCGTAGATCGCAGGCTCGCGCTTGCCGAGACGGTTGAGATTCGGGCCATTCAGGATGAAAAGCGGCTTGGTCATAGGTGAGTACGTTTGCAACGCAAAAGAGTTTCAGGGACCGCCGTGGAACAGCTTCGCGGGGCCGGTGACGAGCCAGGGAAAGAAGACCATCAGGAACATGATCAAGAACTGCGCGATCATGAACGGCAACACGCCCTTGGTCACTGTATCCATCGACATTCGACCGACTCCGGCCACCACGTTCAGTACCACGCCAACCGGCGGCGTGACCAACCCGATGGCGTTGTTCATGATGAACATGACCCCAAAGTAGACTGGGTCGATCTTGGCGGCGATGACAACTGGCATCAGTACCGGCGTGAGGATCAGGATGGTCGGCGTCATGTCCATCGCGGTGCCGACGATCATGACCAGCACCATGATCGCCACCATCAACAGGATGGGACTGCCCAAGAAGGGCTCGAGCATGCCCACCACCTTACCGGGCAGGTCCGCCACCGTGATGAGCCAGGCCGAAACCATGGCCGCGGCCACCAGGAACATCACCACCGCGGTGGTCTTGGCCGCCGCCTTGAAGATGCCGAACAACTGCGAGAGCTTCAAGCCACGATAGATGACCGTCGCGACGAACAGGGCATATACCGCAGCCACCACGCCTGCTTCCGTCGGCGTGAACACGCCCATGCGCAGACCGACGAGAATGATTACTGGCAGCATCAGCGCCCAGCCACAGCGGCGCATCGTGGTCAACAGTTCCTTCAATGGCTTGCGCGGCGGAGGCACCACGCCTTCGTTGCGCGCGACCCAGGCCCAGGTAACCCACAGCGCCAGTCCCATCAGCAGGCCGGGAGTGATACCGGCCATGAACAACTTGGAAATCGAGACGTTGGCCGTGACGCCGAAAATGACCAGTCCGATCGACGGCGGCAACACCGGCGCGATCACGCCGGACGCTGCGATCAGGCCCGCAGCGCGATGCGGTGCGTGGCCGGCGGCCACCATCATCGGCAGCAGCATGGTCGTCAGGGCGGCGGCATCGGCCACCGCGCTGCCCGACAGCGCCGAAAGCATGATCGACGCGACGATGGTCACGTAGCCCAGGCCGCCACGGATGTGACCAACCAGCGCCATCGCGAACTCGACGATGCGCTTCGACAGCCCGCCTTCGTTCATGATCTCGCCAGCCAGCAGGAAGAAGGGCACTGCCAGCAGGGGGTAGTTGTCGGCGCCGCCCAGGAGGTTCTGCGCGAGGATCTGGGCTTCGAACATGTCCATGTGCCACATCAGCGCCACGCCGCTGACCAGCAGCGCAAACGAGATCGGGATACCGATGGCCATCGCCAGCAGCAGGGACCCGAGGAAGATAGTGAGTGTCATGGTCGCTCGCTCGGTTCAGTGTTGTTTGGTGAGGTCGTCGCCATGCGGCCGGTTGAGCGCGGCCAGGTCTTCGGATTCCTGGACCATCACCAGGTCGTCATCGTTCATGTGGCCGGTGAAAAGTAGCCACAGGTCCAGCAGCAGCACGATGCATGCGCAGGCCGAGAAGGCCACGCCAGCCGCATGCAGCACAGACATCGGCAACTGGGTGGAAGGTGCCAGGGAGTCCATGTTGATCTTGGTCTGTTCCAGCGCGCCCCTGAAAACCAGGTAGCAGACGTACAACATGGTCAGATGGCCGAGTACAAGGCAGATTTTCTTGCCAACCGGTGGCAGGCGCGACACCAAGGCGTCGGTGCCGAGGTGCGCGTGCTCGCGCAGCGCGACCACGCAACCCATGAAGGTGATCCACACGAACAGCCAGCGCGAAATTTCCTCGGACTGCGTGATCGACGAATTGAAAACGTAGCGCAGAACGACGTTGCTGAAGACCAGCGCCACCATGATCATGAGCGCCACGGCCATCACGTTGGTCACCCAGCGGCAGAAAGAATCGATCAGCTTTACCATGCCTGCTCCTCTATAAGACGCGTTGGCGCGCCACGGCCCAAGCGGCACCGCGGGGCCTCCAAAACGACCGCCGGCTCCAAGTCTCAGGGATTGGAGCCGGCTTGAACTTCCAGGATCAGAACTTGGAGACGCGTTCCATTTCGGTCTTGAACAGCGTCATCACGGCCGGATCGTACGAAGCGGAGAACTTGTCGTAGACCGGCTTGACTTCGGTGCGCATGCGGGCCGTCTCGGCGGGTGTGACGGCGTTGTAGACCATGCCCTTGGCCTGCAGTTCGGTCAGTGCCTTGCCCGCGGCTTCGCGGCTCGCCGCGCGCTGGAAGGTCTGGGCCTCCATGGCGGCGTCCTGCAGGATCTTGTGCTCCGCCGGCGACAGCTTGTCCCAGAAGCGCTTGCTGATCTGGACCGGGTTGGTCGCGTACACGTGGTTGGTGCCACTGACGTACTTCTGCACTTCATAGAACTTGCTCGACAGGATCACCGAATACGGGTTCTCCTGGCCATCCACGGCCTTGCTTTCGAGGGCGTTGTACAGCTCGGCAAAGGGCATCGGCAGCGGGTTGGCCTTGAAGGTCTTGAAGGTGTCCAGGAACACCGGATTCGGGATGACGCGCAGCTTCAGTCCATCCAGATCTTCGCCCTTTGTGATGGGGCGCTTGCTGTTGGTGACGTTGCGGAAACCCAGGTCGAAGAATCCCAGGATGACGATGCCCTTGTCAGCCAGCTTGGCGCTGACCATCTTGCCCAGCGGTCCGTCCACCATTGCATCTGCCTGCTGGCCATTGGTGAATAGAAATGGGAAGTCGAACAGTCCGAATTCCTTGACGACGCCGGTCAGCGAGGTGGTGGACGCCACGAGCATCTCCTGCACGCCGCCCTGCAACGCGGATTGCTGCTGCAGTTCGTTACCGAGCTGGCTGCTGGCGAATTCCTTGACCGTGATCTTGCCGCCGCTCTTGGCTGCCACGAGCTCGGCGAACTTCTTGACCCCCCAACTGGTCGGGTGGTCGGTGTTGTTCAGGTGACCGAATCGAATTGTCCGTTCCTGAATGTCCTGGGCCTGAGCGAGCGTAGCGGCGACGAGCAGCGCGAGACTGCCGGCGAGTTTGAAGAGTTTCGATGCCATGAAGGTCTCCTTTTTGTGATTGGAATGGCCGGTTCCTGGGCCATGCGTCGCAGCGGTGCGGCACCGAATAGTATTGGATCATCTGAGCATACGCAAAGCATATGATGATCAGGGTATTCTCTGATTGGCAGAATGTGGCTTGAACTTGAAACTGTTTTGAGCCTTGATCCGTCCTGGAGCGCCACTTGTTGACCGACAACTCCCTTAATTCCGCAGACAGCGCCACGGTTGGCGAGGTCGCCTATCGCCGCATCCGCTCCGACATCGTGCTGGGCCGGCTGACGCCGGGGCGGCGTCTACCGCTGGAACGCATGAAAGAGGCATACGGCACAAGCGTCAGCACGCTGCGCGAGCTCTTCAGCCGACTGGCCACGGAAGGTTTGCTCGTCGCGGAAGGGGCGCGAGGGTTCCAGGTCACCGCAGTCTCCTCGGCCAACCTGCGGGAAGTGGCATCCATGCGGCTTCTTCTGGAGAGCCATGGACTCAAGGAGTCTTTTCAGCGCGGCGACCTCGAGTGGGAAGGCCGTGTGGTCGCCGCTTATCACAAGCTCGCCACGATGGAAAAGCGGATGGCGGCTGGCGACCATGCGCCCTCGGAAGCCTGGCGCCAGTACGACTGGGCCTTTCACGTCGCGCTGATCTCCGCTTGCGGGTCCGACTTGCTGTTACAGACATATGCATCGATCTGCGACAAGTACCTGCGCTACCAGATGATCGCCGCCATCTTCCGTGGCAAAGAGGCAGCAGACGAGCATCAAATTCTGCTCGATAGCGCGCTCGCCAAGGACTGGCAGCGCGCGCAACAGACCCTGGTCACCCACGTCGAGGATTGCGTCACGCAGATGACATCGGTGCTGGACGCCGCCTGAACCGGATTCTTGTGAGCAACTTATGACATCGTCTTCCAGTGGCCCGCTGCGCATCGGCATTCTCGGCGCCGCGCGGATCGCCCGTTCGTTCGTCGAAGCCGTGCGACCGTCGGCCAAAGTCGTTGTCACTGCGGTGGCGAGCCGCAATGGCGAACGTGCTGCAGCCTTCGCGCGAGAGCTCGGCATCGGCCGCGTCCATGCCAGCTACGACGCGCTCTTTGCCGACCCAGACATCGACGCGGTGTACGTGCCGCTCCCCAACAATCTGCACGCGGAGTGGTCGATCCGGGCCGCCGATGCCGGCAAGCACGTCCTCTGCGAGAAGCCGCTCGCCGCCAGTGCAGCGCAGGCACGGGCCATGTTCGCGGCCGCCGAGAAGAATGGCGTGTATCTCGTGGAGGCCTATCCCTATCGGGCTCAGCCACAAACGCTCAAGGTTCGCGAACTCGTCGCCGCCGGCGCCATCGGCCGCATCCAGCTCATCCAGGCATCCTTCGGCTTTCCTTTGGCCGACGCAGCCAACATCCGGATGGACCCGGGCCTCGCGGGCGGCGCGCTGATGGACGCGGGGTCGTATCCGGTGAGCTTCGTGCGCACGGTGGCAGGTGCAGCGCCGTCGCGTGTGTCTGCCTTGTCGCGATGGGGCGCGACGGGTGTCGATCTGACCACGATGGCGACACTCGAGTACCCGGACGGAGTTCTTGCGCAGATCTCGTGCAGCTTCACCACCGCGCGTCACCGACACGCCTTTATTGCTGGCGACGCGGGTTCCATCAATACCACCTACTTCAACGATACCGGCGCCGACTTTCCGCCATTCGTGGACGTGCGCCGAGGCACCGGATGGGATGCGGCACGCGAAGTGATCGAAACCGAAGCGCGGGCCGGATTTCTGGCCGAAGCAGAGTCGTTTCATGACCTCGTGCGATTCGGTTGGGGCGGATGGACGGGCGCCACTCCTGCCGAATCGATCGACATTGCGAGGACGCTCGATGCGATTGCGGCCAGCAGTCGCCATGGAGCTCCGGTTGACGTGGCCGATAAGCGGTGGAATTGAGAATGTTGCTTCCAGGCAGTGCGGCGCTGGCGATGTGGTGGGACATGGCGCCCGAGATGAAGTCCGAGTTCGAACATTGGCATTCCCACGAACATTTTCCGGAGCGGCTCGGCGTGCCTGGATTCCGGCGGGCGTCCCGCTGGACGAGTGTTCCCGAGGGCGAAGGCATCTTTGTCATGTACGAGCTCACTTCGTATGCGATCCTTTCATCGGATGCTTATGTCCGTCATCTGAACACGCCGTCGCCATGGTCCGTGCGGATGATGCCGCACCATCGGAACATGGTGCGCAGCCAGTGCCACGTGCTCGAGTCGTCGGGCGGCAGCGCTGCAAGGTACGCGCTGACACTGCGTGTCTCGCCGCTGCAAGACCGTGCCGATGACCTGCGGGCATTCTTCCAGGCGCTTTGCACCGCTCTGGCTCAGCGGCCGGGCATCGTGGGTGCTCACCTATTGCGGCATCAGACACCCCTCGTCGCCGAAACCACCGAACAGCGTATTCGCAACTCCGCCGACCGCGTGGCCGATTGGGTGTTCGTTGTCCTTGGCTACGAGGCACATGTCATGCAGTCGCTTGTCGATGCCGATCTTTCGCCTGCGGCGTTGCGTGCCTCAGGCGCAGCCGAGGGTGCGCTCAGCGGTCTCTACACGCTCTCGCATTCGGCGACTCCCGACGACGTTGCCGGCGTGAACACACTTTGATGGGCTTTCGGGCCTGCCCGGCTCGTTGCGCCTGCGGGCGTGGCAACGCGCCGTACTGGAGATCTTCAATGGCTCATCGCATCATGACGCTGCTCGTTACGAGCGCCCTTGCCCTGGCTCTGCAACCTGCAAGCGCACAGATCCGGCTGGCAGGCATCACCGAGGCCCGCGGCCCGGGCGCCACCGCGGGGCAGAGCCTCAAGAGCGGTTATCTGATGGCGATTGACGAGATCACCTGTTCTGCGAGACGGAGCGTCCCTTGCCGGACTAAGATAGGCATCACTTCCTGATCTACCTCGCAGACTTCTCCGGTCCATATCATTGGCTGAAAGAGCGCGAACTCATCACGAAGGACGTCGACCCGCACGAATGGCGGCTCGAATGGATCTGCGATCCCGAAGACGAACGCCGCCTTTTCAGGTCGAGCACGAGGTCCGCAGCATGCGGCATCCGCTGTACAACTGGCTGCTGGTCAATCGCAATCCAGCGACTACGAACACAAACTATCGCCGAGGAGATGAAGCGTTTGTCGGCGACTTTTGATCTCCAGCTCATCTAGGCCGTGCTCGGCCGCCACGGCGGACCGCCTCCCGTCTTACCTATCGGCATCGCTGAGGAAGCCAAAAAGCGATTCGGGTAGTCCGGCAACGTCTACGTCGATCGCCAGAAGAGCGCCTGCCCAGTCCTCATGCGCCAGCACGGCAGGGTCGATCATCTTGGTGGCCGTCGTGATGTAGAGCGTCCGAAGATCGGGCCCTCCCAGGCACACGCAGGTGGGATTCGTCACCGGCAGCTCGATGACGCGGTCCAACCTGCCGTTAGGCGCATAGCGCACGACTCGGTGGCCCGCGAATACAGCGTTCCACACGTAGCCTTCGCGGTCCACGCAGGCACCGTCGGGCCGGCCGCGCTGGCTCTCGTAGTCGACGAACACGCGGCGGTTCGTGATGACGCCGCGATCGAGGTCCAGATCGAAAGCCCAGAGCTTGAACCGGCGGGTGTCCGACATGTAGAGCGTGCGCCCGTCCGGCGAAGTCGCCACCGAGTTGGTGACGATGATGTCGTCGAAGAACTTCTGGACATTACCATCGGGATCGACGCGATAGAAGCTGCCCAGCGGCTTTTCGATGGCGGCGTCCATGGTGCCGATCCACAGCCGGCCTCGGCTGTCGCTGCGGCCGTCGTTGAGGCGGGTGCCGGCGTCCGCCGGTTCGACCTCGACGATCTTGTGGAGAGCGCCGGTGACCGGATCGAAGCGGTGCAAGGTGTTGTCCAGCGCAACGACGAAGCCGCCGTCTCGGTGCAGCGCCAGGCTGCCCAAGAAGGTGCAGTCGAACGGGTAGACCGCGTGCTTGCCGGTGCATTCGTCGAAGGAGTGCAACTTCGGCTGTTCGATGTTGATCCACCAAACCTTTGCGGTACGGGGGCACCACAGGGGCGTCTCGCCAAGTTGGTCGCGCGTCTGGATCACGCAGCGCAATGTCGGGTTCATCACGTCTCCAATGCCAAAGTAGGGAGTTCGATGCGGCGCGCGTCGCCGAGGATGAAGATGTACGACAGCGCACCCAGCAGCGCCAGCACGGCCATGAATGCCAGGGCCCAGACGAAGGCCCCGGTGCTGCCGACCATGAAGCCGATCACCAGGGGCGTCGGGATGCCTGACAGGTTGGTCATGAGGTTGTAGATGCCGCTGGTCAGGCCCATGAGCTGGACCGGGGCGATGTCGGAAATGACCACCCGGCCGGGACGCCGCCTCTGAACTTGTGATGGCCAGGCTGGAGGCAGTCAAGGACCAAGAACTTCGACCATGAGGTAATTCCCCGGATGCTAAGGTTTCGACGAAGACTCCACAACTGCGTCGACCTATCCGAAAGGGACAATCAGAGCGTCAACAACTGGCACGGTCAGTTCCGAGCCATGAATTCGCTAACCCGGTTGCGCCCGGGATATTACGGCGACCTGATCCGCTATCTCGTCGGCACTCCGGCGAAAGGGGGCTTGTCATGGGACGGCGATGGGCGCGGCTGCAACACGCTGCGCGGGTGGTTTTCTGTGGATCAGGCGACTTACGAAAGCGGCGCATTGAGATCCATCGACCTTCGATTCGAACAACACCGTGAAGACGCCACACCTGCGCAGAGGGGCAAGATCCAGTGGATCTTTAGAGCAGGGCGCTCGTGAGCGTCTCGCCATCCCATCTTGCTGCGCCGTGATGGGACCGTGAGGATGGTGCCCACCTATTTGAATTGGTGGGCACCAATGAATCCCAATGCACAGAAGCTTCGGCGCAGGCACGCTGCGGAGTTCAAGGCGGCGGTCATCGCCGAATGTCAACAACCCGGCGTTTCGGTCGCGGCGGTGTCGCTTGCGCACGGACTCAACGTCAACCTGGTTCGCAAGTGGCTCGTTGGCAAGGGCTTGAAGCGCACCGGCCTCTCGGCGCCACGAGCGGTCGCGCCACGAGCGCCTGTCGAGCCGACGATACCGCCCACTTCGACACCGCCGCAGGCACTGCGCTTCGTGCCGGTGGAACTGGCTTCACCCGCTGCCGAGCCGGCGGCTTCCGTTGATCCAGCCTTAAGGTGGTTGTTCGATAGGGCGCCTCCTTGGTCATGTGTGCATGTCATCGTCGTGGCTTCACGTCGAGGCCGCCGGTGGCGGCGTCACCTCGCGCGCAATGGCCCACACGAACCCGGAGAGTTCGCGCGCGATGGCCACGACGACCTTGTTGTGCGGCATGTGCCGCGCCCTCATCCTCTTGAAGCGTGTGCACAGTCGCAATTGCGCAGTCCAGGCGATGTCGGTCACGGCCTTGGGCAATTCCGACTGACGCTTGGCGATGTCCGCACTGACTCTTGCCGGATAGCGATACAGGTGTGCCACCTCCACCAGCATGCGCCGCGCCGCCGAGTTGCCGGCCTTGGTGATGGCGCCCTGACGGCGCCGCTGGCCGCTGGAGTCGTCGCTGGGCACCAGGCCCAGGTAGGCCATCAACTGGCGTGGGTTGGCGAAGCGATGGAAGTCCTGGATCTCGGCCACCAGCGTGACCGCGGCGATGAGCTGCACACCGCGCAGCGCCTGCAGCGCGGCCACCACCGGTGCCAGCGACCAGCCCGCCAGCGCGTCGCGCAGCGATTGCTCCAGGCGTGCGATGCGCGCCCCCGACTCGCTCACCGCGTGCAGGTACTCCTGGAAGGCGATCTGCTGCGCGGCGTGCGGCAGCGCCAAGCCGGCCAGCCAGCGCAGATGCGCCGCCGTCCAGGCGCTCTTGCCCGCGTACACCACGCCATTGCGCAACAGCAGCGCCTTCAGGCGGTGGCGCGCGTTGCGCTGCTCGCGCACGGCGTCCTCGCGGGCGCGCACCAGGTCGCGCAGCCCCTCGTCCACGGCGTCGGGCACGCGCACGGCGCTGAGTTCGCCCGCGCGCGCCAGGCGCGCAAGCATCAACGCATCGCGACGGTCGGTCTTCACCCGGTCGCTCGGGCGCTTGGGGATGGACGAGGGTGCCACGACCTCGCAGTGGTAGCCCAGCGCGGCGAGGTGGCGCTGCAGCACGAAACCGCAGGGGCCCGCTTCGTAGACCACCTGCACACAGTGGCCCCGGCTGACCAGGCGGCGCAGGGCCTTGCTGACGGCAACGACGCCGCCGCCGACCGCCCCAAGATGGCGCACTTCGCCGTCACGGCCGGCCTCGGCCACGGCGATGTCGATGCTGTCCTTGTGGACGTCCAGGCCAGCGTAAATGGTGGCCGCAGTGGTGGTAGATTGACTCATGGCCCGTTTCCTTGCACGTTGCACGCTGTCCACCCTTCGGGGTATAGCGTTGTGGCTCGGCGCACCCACGGTGCGCAATCCACGATAGTCCCGGAGACGGGCCACCTCAACGGCTCAAGCCATTCTGGCTAGACGCCGTTCTGGCCTGGGGGTTCCAATCGATGGAATTGAACCGCATCGAGGCGCAGGTGCTGGCTGCCACTGGCATGCGCCTCCACGTCACTGCTGCGTGATTGGAGCGCGCGGATCTTCAAAGCGTCTAGGCTCTGCCGGCGCTCGCTGTTGCAGGTCGGTCTTGCAAGACAAACATCCTCGATAGCGCCAGCCTCGAAGAAGCCATCCGCGCCGCCGACGACTGCCTTGCGAAGGCGCGGTGGTCATAGAGCCAATGGCATGCCGACGTGACCAGTTCGTCGGCGTGCGCGGCCTCGGCCGCGTGACGCGCCAGCATGGACACGAGGGCGCCTTCCGCTCTCGGATCGAGGTCCCTCAGGCCGAGGTAGTCCCTGGCCCACTGCTGGTGCTCATACAGCGTCGGGCGGCACTCGTAGAGGCTGCGTAGGCTGGCGATCGTCAGCGGCGGTGCCTGCAGCGTTTCAGCCACGTACCGCAGCAGGTTGCGCGGCAGCACGGCAAAGCGGTCCATCGGGCGGCCACACGCGCGAAGGAACAGCAGCTGCAGCGCGGCTGCGACCCTGCGGTCTGATCGGAACCGCTGGCGAGCCGCCTGGACGTCACCAGTGCCGAGTTGGAAGAACTGCTGGAGGTCGAAGTCCGTCAGGCGACCGGGCAGCCCTTCCGTGAGCGTCTCGCCATCCCATTTTGCTGTGCCGTGATGGGATCGTGAGGATGGTGCCTACCTATTTATTTGGTGTCCGAAAGAGCGAACCTGCGAGGCGAAGGAGGTGGCCCCGCGTCGCTGACGCCGTCGAGGAGGCTTCGAGCTTCGAGCACACGATCGCGCCACGACTTCGTTTCGTCGTGGAGGACAGCTCTTGCCCTGGCGGCCTGCTGCAGCGTGCCGTCGTTGCTTCGGGCGCGCGCCCTGTCGGCACGCTCGGCTGCGTGCCAGAAAAGTGCCTGGCTACGGCGCGATGCCTGGAACAGCGCGATGTCGGTCAGCTCCATCAGCATCGCGTGCAGGAAGCACACAACCTCAACGGTCTGGCGTCGCTGTTCAATGCGTGCGGTCATCGATGGCCGGCGCAACGTCACGTGGGCCGCGTAGGCCTGTTGCTTGCTCAGGGCCATGGAATCCAATGCCCAGTGTGCACGCCCATTGCCTTGAGGACACGGATTTTCTCCAGTGTCTGCGCGGTCGTACTTTGGGAGTGGCGCTGGGGCGCAGGGATGGGGCGGCCAATCTACTCCTTCGGCGCGCGTTGTGGATCCGGGTCCGGATCGGCCGTCCGAACATGCGGCCTCGCTCGGCGACAACCACGATCGTGTCAATCTGTCGAAAAAATACGATTACCCCAGTTTGGGAGGGCTTCCATGACGACTGGCGGTCAAAACGCGTAGGCCGCCTTGAACCAGACGCGATCGGCCTGCGGCATATTGCGCGACTGGAACTCGTGCTGCCAGTGCAGGTTCACGGTCCACCGATCGAGCAACCACTCGATGCTCGGCCCGAGTCCTGTGACCTGACCCCGGTTGCCCACGCCGTTGTTGAAGATGTCGGGCTGCAGGTCCGCCGCCGAAAAAACCGGCACGCCGTTTCGCCGGTCGTCGCTGATCTGTTGGTAGTAGTAGCCGGAGATGCCCAGCTTCGTGATCCCGTCACGAAGCCACTGCATCACTCCGAAGCTCACGAAGAACTCGTCGCCGTTGCGATAGTTCGTGTCCTTGTTCGTGCCGTTCCGCAAGTAGTTGAACAGTACGGAGGCTTCGAAGCCCGCGCCCAGGCCCTCTTTCTTGGTCTGGTCGAAGTAAGTCACTCCGAGCTGCGGGGCCCAGCTGTTGTAGTTGCGGCCGATGTTCTGCGCGCGGTTGCGGTCGTAGCTGCCCGTCTTCACGTAGAAGTTGAGCGGGTTGGCCGTGATTGACCACGGCGTGTCGGGGAAGCGCCATCCCAGGAATAGCGGAAAGACCGCCGTGTCGCCCAGGCTCGCCACCGAGCCCGTGCCCAGGTCGCGAACCGGCGAAAGGCCCAAAGCACCGAACACGGGGACGACCGCATTGAGATCCACATGTTGGTCGCCGTACAGGAAGGTCGCGCCGAAGCCCAGCGTGTCGCTGCCCAGAAACCGGATCGGCGTCTCCGTTTGTTCAAACAGGGTGAGCTGAGGGTAGGTCCCTGTGGCCTTCAGGTTCACGGGGCCACTGGTTCCGGGTGTTCCCGGCGGCACACCGAACGGCACGAGCGAGGGACCGAAGTTGGCTGTTGCGCGGTTGCCGTCCTGGTCGTTGAATCGCGTCGACCGGTATTCGAGCACGTCGAGCCGCACGTAGAAGCCGGCTGGGAACACCGTGCCGCTCAGCGAATCGCTGAAGCCGAGCGCAGCATGAGTCGAAGCGTTCTCGAGCGCCATTGCGGGGCCCGAGGATGCTACAAGCGCCGCCATCGCAGCACACGGCCGAACGGTCTTCCAGATGTGCATGGGTCACCTCGCATGGCGCATTGTGCCGGCGGGTGCATCAGAAGAAAAGCGCTCTCCTGTGCTCGAAGAACGCACCTCGTCAAACGGAAGGAGGTGGTGGTCGTTGTTGGAAGTCGCCGTCGTCGAGGCGACGTCCAAGGACCGATCCTCCGGATTTCCGGATTTCTGCACCGCGCATCCATGCTGGAGTGGATCGACACGGCGTGCGAAAGAGAGCAAGTTGCGCCTTGTCATGTGCAACGGAGGCAGCGTGGACTCAGTGGTTCAACCAGTTCGATCAATTCATAAGCCAGTCCGGTTCTCATGGATCGACGCCGTCGTGCTTTGGGTTCGCAAGTACGTGTTCGGATTGCAGGAGGTCGTGCCCACACGCGCGCCCACGCCATTGGGTCCGGCTTCGTCGAATCCATTGTCGAAGTGACATTTCGTCGGTGACTACCTGCCAAGTCCGGCGCCGGTGCGCATTGGCGGGCAGTCGACATACAGCGGCGCGTAGCTCGCCACCGTGCCTGACAGTAGTCTGGTGTCTGACGCACTGCCCGACGGTCTGAACTCGCGTAGCGGACCGATCCCACTGTTCGGACCCATCCCGTGATACTGATGCTCGGCTTGCAGGGCGATCTGTCCTGGGTTCTGACGGACGAGGAAGGACTGAGGCTGATCCCCAGCGGAACGCCACCCGACAAGGAACTGATCCTGCTTAGTCCCTACGTGGTTCGATCCGGTGGCGCCAAGTGGCACAACTGCGTGATCCGCATGTACCTCGACAACTTCAGTGCGATCTTCATGGGCAATCCGATCTATGCCTACGCCAAGCAGTTGGCCACGTTAGCGAAACTGGGTACGAAGACGAAGGTGACGGAGTCATTGCTCGATGTCTTCAACTGCGACATCGTTTCCACCTCAGGCGAGAGTGAAGTCGGCGGTCAGTCGCCTCGTCATTCAGCGCTCTGGTTGCGACCCGGCCGTGAGAAGAGATGACTGTCCAGGAACAGGCGGATCGTGAGCAAATGCCCCCATCCACCAGCCAGCGAAAAGTGGCGTGTGAAAAACGCCAGGAATGAATAGAACCAAGCTCTCCCTGCAGTCGTGACGCCGCTCGCCCAAGGAGGGGCGCCAGCGAGGATCTCGTGGCCCACAAGCATGCCGCAATCGTCGACGAGTCGACCAAGAGAGCAACTTGCGTCGAGTCGGCGATTGGCGGCGGGACTTCCCGGTGATGGCATTTTCGCCAGATTGGGTCGACCCGCGGCCACGATTTGAAAATGCGGTGGCCCATGCACGCTGAATGAAAATTCTCTGCCGACCGGCATTGTTGAGTTGCCGGAAGTGGGTGTGATCGCGCCTTCGGGTGCGGATCAATTCCCATCGGAGCTCCCGTTTTTGTTAACTTAAGACTAAACTTCGACGCCATCGCCGATGGCGGAAGAGGCAATCCAGCATGACGACTCGATCGGTCTGCGTTGTGTGTCACCACTCCAACCGGAGGCTGGCTCGCTTCTGCGAGCGCTGCGGTGAGCGCCTGCCTTTGTCGGCCCGGCCTGCGATCGAACTCCGGCAAGGCACGGTCGTCTTCTGCGATCTGGTGGGCTCAGGCGTGCTGTCGATGCAGCTCGACTCCGATGCGCTCGTCGATCTCTACGCCCGCTACTGGCACTTTGTCTCGGAGACCGCCAAGCGCTATTCCGGCTATGTGAACCGCACCGAAGGCGACGGCGCATTCCTGCTGTTCGGCTACCCGGCAGGCGGCGAGGATGCGGCCGAATGCGCGGTGCGGACGGCGCTCGACCTTGCGCACGGCATCGCTTCGCGCGTGACGGTGGCAGGCGAGCCGCTGGCGCTGCGGGTCGGCGCCGCGTCCGGCACCATCGTGATGGCCGGTGCGATCCAGGCGGCGATGAACCGGGAGCTGGCGCTGCTCGGCCCCGTGCCCGATCGCGCGCACCGGCTGACGAGCCTTGCGCCAGTCAACGCCGTCCTCCTCGACGGCGAGACCCGACGGTTGGCCGGCGAGTTCTTCGCGTACCGGGACCTTGGACCGCACACGCTCAAGAACGTGAATCGGCCGGTGGAAGTGTGGGAAGCGCTGAGCGAAACCAAGGTCGTATCCCGCTTCGATGCGCGCCACCACGACCGGGCCGCGGAGATCATAGAGCCGATCGGCCGCGAGGGCGATCTGCAGAAGATCAGGCAATGCTGGCAGGCCGTGACGGCGGGCGGAGCGCGGATCGTGTGGATCAGCGGCGAGCCTGGCATCGGCAAGTCATTACTCGCGCATTACTTCGCGGCCAAGGACCTGTCGTCCGGCGCGACGCATCTGGAGATGCACTGCATCGCGCGCAGCGAACGCAGTCCGCTGTTCCCCGTCGGCGCATTGCTGCGAAGCCAGGCCGGCATCCAGATCGCGGACGCCGAGGACGAGCGCCTCGCGAAGGCGCGCAGATTCTTCGGCGCGATCCTTCCGCCGGAGCGGGTCGACGAGGCGATCAGCCTGGCCGCCGGCCTGCTCGGCCTGCCCGCGCCGGCCGAGCATGCGGCCACCGAGCCGGACGCCTTGCGCGAGCGCACGATCGCCCTGCTCTGCGAAGTGCTCGCATCGTTCGCACGCCGCGGACCCACGGTGCTCCTCGCAGAGGACCTGCATTGGGCCGATGCGACCACGCTGAGCCTGCTGGCGCGCGTGGCAAAGGCGTGCGGCGAGCTGCCGATGTTGCTCGCGCTCACGTCGAGATTTCTGCTGGACGCCACGAACCTCTTCGACGCCGCGCTGCTGGAGCGCTGCATCGACATCGCGCTGCAGCCGCTGGACGACGAGCAGGCCGCGACGATGGCGCGCCGCGTCGCCACGCGGCAGCCGCTTTCCGATGAGCAGATCGCGGCCGTGGTCGCGCGCTCCGAAGGGCTTCCGCTGGTGATCGAGGAACTGGCCTACGACACGCTGCACCAGCCTGATATCGGCGCGTTGCATGCCGGCGGCCCCAGGGGCGCGAAGGACCGGGTGCCCAGCGTGCTGAAGGCCATCGTGCAAAGCCGCATGGACCGGGCGCCGTCGGTGATCCCGATCGTGCATGCGGCCTCGGTGATCGGCCGCGAAGTCTCCCTGCAGCTGATGATGAACGCCGCATCGGATGTGGCGGATGTTCCGTCGGCGCTGTCCGAGGTGATCGACATCGGCCTGCTGAGCCAGGAGACGGTGGCGGGCGTGCCCGTGCTGCGCTTCAGGCATGGGCTGATCCAGGAGGCGGTGTACGACTCGATGATGGCCTCGCGGCAGAAGGAGCTGCATTCGCGCGTCGCCGACCTGCTGAAGTCCGGCATGGCGACCGCCGACGAGTGCACGCCCGATGCGCTCGCGCATCACCTGCTCTCGGCCGAGCGATTCGCCGAGGGCGTGCGTTGCCTGTACGAAGCGGCGTGCGTCACCGCATCGCGCGCGGCGTATCTCGAATCGCGCGCCTATGCGCAGCAAGGACTGCAATGGCTGGCATCGGTCCCAGTGGCCGAGGAGCGCGCGCAACTCAGGCTGCAGCTTCTCAGCATCATGGGCGCCGCGCTGTCGGCGGTACTTGGCTACGGCGCGCCGGAGGTCGAACAGACCTATCGCGAAGCGCACAACCTCTGCAGCGAAGGCGGCGATGCGACCGCGCTCTTCCCCATTGCGCGCGGGCTCGCGGCCTTCTACTTCGTACGGGGCCAGATGACCACGGCCGGCGCGCTCGCGGCGCAGTGCGTGGAGCTCGCGGCCCGGGCCGGCATCCCCGACTTCGAGGTCGAGGCGTTGAGCTTTCGCGGCTACACCGATTGCTACCAGGGCCGGACAAGGCAGGGACGCATCGCGCTGGAGAACGCGATCCGCATCGGCAAGACGCTGGAGCAGCCGTTTCGCTACACCTCGCCGCAGCATCCGGTGACAGCCGCGTTGGCCTTCCTGGGCAACACGGCCTGGGCGCAGGGCGACGCCGACACAGCCGAAGCCGTGGTGCAAGAGGCGCTCACCTTCGCGCAAGCGCTTCAGCGTCCCTTCGACCTGGCCTATGTGCACGGCTGGGCAGCCGGCCTGCGCAACCTGCAGCGGCGCTGGGACGAGGCACAGGCCCATGCGCAGCAATGCTATGGCGCGAGCGAAAAGTACGGCCTGCGCATCTGGCTCGCCACGGCGACGATGCAGGGCTGCATCGCCGCGGTATCCAAAGCCCCCGCGCCCGATGCGCTCGCCATGATGCAGGGCGCGCTGCATGGCTTTCTGCTGGCGGGCGCGGAAGTCAACTCGGGCTACTTCCGCTGGGGCATCGCGCGCGGCCAGCGCATGGTGGGCGATCTGGACGGCGCGCGTGCGACGGTGGCGCAGGCGCTGTTGCATGTCGATCGCACCGATGAATCCTTCATCCGCGGCGAACTGCTGATCCTCGCCGCGGAGCTCGACAGCGATCCGCAGCGGATCGAACGGCTTCTGCTCGAAGCCATTCAGGAGGGAGTCGACGTGCATGCGCCCACGCTGGCGCTGCGCGCGGGCCTGCTCCTGCTGCGTCATCGCGGACTGAGTTCGGACGACCCGCTGCGCGATCGCGCTGCGCAGATCGCGCTCGACGGACAGGCGTTGCAGATGCCCTCGGGCGACTGGATCAACGAAGCCTGGGCCGGCGTGCGCGCCGCGATTTCCGGCCTAGTGCAGGGCGACGAACCGGCGATGGCCTACCAGCGCAGCCCGTCTTCGATGGACAGCACCATCGAGCATTGAGCGCGGTACCAGCGGCCGGTCGGGAAGCTCATCTCGCCGTCGCCCATCAGCTCTCGCAGTTGCCGCCATGCCGGCGGCGCGTTGGCGCATGCGGGCAGTTCGAGCGATGCCAGGCCGGTGGGAAAGCGGTAGCGCAAGTCCTTGGTGCGCATCGTTCCGTACACCCAGGTCTTGCCCGCCTCGCTGGTGCGCGAGTCCACGTCCACCGGCGAGATCTGCAATGAGCGGAAGCCCCCGAAGCCCCGCGCGACCACGGGCCGCGCGAAGGAGCGCCGAAATTCGCTCTCGCCGAAATCGCTCTGACGCCAGGGGCCGCTCAGCGGCGTCATGCGGCCCGCGACGCCGCGCAGGTCGACCCGCTCGAATTCGCGGTCGCTCCGGTCGACGTCCGCCGCATAGCCGATGCGCAGCACGTCGTCCTTGGCGTCGATGGCATGCCCGATCCGCTCCACCATGGACACGCGATCGACGTGCATCAGCGGAACCATGTCCGCGCTCTTGGGGTTGACCCTGCCGTCCATCGTCAGCCTCTGGCAGACGCCGACGTCGTTCGTGGCGCAGAAGGAGGCCAATACCTTCTCGAAGCCCTGCACCTCGCGGCCCAGTGCCTTGGACATGGGGTTGTCCACGAAGATGGCGGGCACGTGAATGGCGGCGTCGCGGGCCTGCGCGGTGTCGTCGTCCACCCGGCCCACCAGCACGCGCAGCAGCAGCTCGTGCTGCGCCTGGTAGTCCAGCGTGCGCACTGGTGGCCAGTTCTTGGTGAGCCGCATCTTCCGGTAGCGAAGCAGCTCGACCACCACCCAGGGCGTCGCGACGGCGTACCGGAAGTCGTCGGCGTAGCGCGTGTCGTTGGAACCCAGATGGAAGTTGAGCCCGTCGACCATCTGGTTCAGCGCCTCCATCACGCCGGGCACGCGCGACAGGTCCACGCGAAAGCCGACGATCTCGACGTCGTCGAACGCGAACCTCGGCGGACCGAAGAGGTCCTGCCGGCGTGCGGCGGTCCAGGTCGTCTGCATCTGCATGTAGGGGTCCCGGGCGGCCTGCTCGCCGGGCACGGACGTCGGCATGAGCACAGGAGGCGGATGGGCGGCGGGCGCCCGCGCCCTCTCCGGATCGGCGAGCGGATTCTTGATCGTTCCCGTCCACGCCACGCTGCAGGCGCAGCGCTCATGGCCCAGCAGTTTCCTGAGCGCCGGATACAGTGCATCGAGCGCCATCACGCCGGCATCGCTCCTGAAGACCTTCGCGAGCGTGCGCGCTGGCACCCATGGCGACTTGCGCACGAGCACGGATTCGCCGACATCCGCGGCGTCCGGCACGACGCGGAATTTCTCGTACGTGGTCTTCAGTACGGCCCCGTTCGCCGCCTCGCCCTCGGCGCTCTTGCGCAGCATCGGCCGCTCGATCACGAGCAGCGGACCGACGCTCAGGGCCGCGGGGTTGAGCACGTCCTCGCCCACCAACTCGTTGCCCACCGCGTACCGCGCGGCCTTCACGATGAGGGTCTGGGCCCGGTTGTCGAAGACGATGTCGGCTTCGACGATCGGGAAGCCCACCTTGCGGGCTTCGTCGCACCACTTCACTCGGTTGGTGTACGCGAGCCAGCACGACAGGTGGCTGGGGGCCTTGGCCGGGTCGCCGTACGCGACCGAGATGGCCACGGCCAGGCCCGGTGACTCCTCCACCGGTTCGGAGATGACTTCGACCACCAGGTAGGGCTTGTCCCGTGCGCTGAGCAGCGCGCTGAGCATCGGGCCGAGCGACGACACGTCCTTGGCCGCCTCCGGGTCAAACGCGTAGGTGGCGAGCTGGAAGTCCAGATGCTCGTTCATCGCCTCACCCCTTCCTGCGCGTGAGCGTGCAGTCGACGAACGGATAGACCATGGTCTGGTTCTTGTCGCCGGCCGGCGGGGCCGGCGCGTCCAGCAGCTCCGCGGGCGTGCGCCAGCCGCGGATCGTGCTGTTCACCTGGTCGGGCTTCGCCAGCATGATCTTCTCCGCGACGGCGATTGCGCTGCGCGCCGTGAAGTCGTAGCAGTTCGGGGTGTTGAGCCGCCAGTCGACGATGGTCTGGTGGCGAATGTCGTCGATCTCGAGCAGCACGGTGTGGCGGCTGCGGTAGCGCTCCGCCCGCGAGGGGCCTTCAGGCAGCTGGTCGGCGGCCATCTCTGTCCATCGCAAGGACAGCGGCAGGTTCAGCCACGGCGAGGCGATCGCGCCCCAGTGGTAGGTCGAGCGCTCGATATCCGTCATCGCCATGTACACCTCGATCGTCCGGGCGATGACCTGGCGGCGCCTTGCGGTCCGCATGGCGCTCATCACGTCGATCAGCGCGACCGCCGAGGCGATGCGCCGGGCCGAGCGCCCGCCGAAGTCGAAGCTGCGTTCGAGCTGCCCGACAGGCACATGCCGCAGGCGCGCGAATGGCTGCGCCGGATTCGCCTCGCCGGCTCGCGCCACGGGCACCTGCTCGCGCACCCAGCGCAGCGCGGTGCGCGCGCTGCCGCGTGAATACAGTTCCAGGCGCGGCACCGCAATACGGATCGCGCCGACTTCCTTGAGGTCGGGCGCCAGCGCATCCAGCGCGCGGTCCACCAGAAAGTCGCTCGCGGCCGACACCTCGCCGGCGCCGCACACGATGGCGAGCTTGCGCTGGTAGGCGATGAAGCCGAGGTCGTCGAGCCGGCGGTACACATCGGTCTCGCCGTTGATGTCGACGTAGTGGCACTTCGCTTCGAGCGCCGCCTTGGCAAGCCGATCAGCGGTCAGCGCGAACGGTCCCGCCGCATTGATGACGATCTGGAAGCCCGAGAGCGCCTGCACGACGGTGTACTTGCTGTCGAGCGCCAGTTCCATGCCTTCAAGGCCCAGGCGATCGCACAAGCGCCACAGCTCGGTGGCATTCCGCGCGCCGAGAACGACCTGCGCAAGACGGGTGGGGTTGGCCGCGTTGCCCCATCGACTCGCGGCCTCTTCCGCGATCAACCTGCCCGAATAGCCGGTCGCGCCATACAGCAGAACGCGTGGGGTCATGTCGGTGCTCCCGATCGGATCAATGCACCCGGTCCAGCGTCCAGGGGATGATCTCCCACAGGAAGCGCCGGTCCTTCGAATCCGGCAGATGGGCGAAGGTCTGTTCGTACTCGTAGCGCGCCGCGCCGGCCAGTGCACGTGCGGCGCTGCGCGCGTAGTCGAGCGCCTCGTGCTTTTCGATCCACCGGTGCAGCCATTGCACGTCGTCGTCGCTGCGCACGGGCCGCTGCAGCAGCTCGACCGCGCGATTGCGCTCCGCGCCGCTGCTGCGCCGCAGGGCCTCGATCACCATCAGCGTGCGCTTGCCCTCGGCCAGGTCGCCATCCTGCTCCTTGCCGTAACGCGCGTGCTCCTCCAGATTGAGGACGTCGTCCTGGATCTGGAAGGTGGCGCCGAGCAGGAAGCCGAAGGTGAAGAGCCGGTCGAGCGGCTCTTTTCCGCGCGTGCCGATGAGCCCGCCGAGGCGCAGGGGATGGATCGTCGTCAGCCAGCAGGTCTTCTTCAGCACCATCAGCAGGTAGTCGTCCTCGTTGATGTCCACGCGGTTGTCGCGCCGCCAGCCGAGTTCGAGCGCCTGACCTTCGGTGGTTTCCCATGCGACGTGCTCCGTCTCTTCGAGGATGCGCCGCGCGAGCATGGGGCCGAGCCGCGTCGTGTTGTCCTTGAGAGGCCGCACGCTCAGCAGGCTCAGCGCATCGCCCGCATTCAGCGCCAGCGGCACGCCGTGCAGCATGTGCAGCGTCGGCTTGCCGCGCCGCCGCTCGCTGGCGTCTTGGATGTCGTCGTGGATCAGCAGCGCGTTGTGCATCAGCTCGATGGCGACTGCGCTCGGCACGGCGTCCTCGATCGTCGCGCCGAAGGCCCGTGCGGCCGCGATGCAGAGCGTGGAGCGCAGCATCTTCCCGCCACGCATCGGATAGTCGCGCAGCAGCGCATCGAGATACGGGCGCTCCTCCTGGCTGCGCAGGTGTTCGACGAGCGCCTCGCGCGTGATCGCGCCGTATTCCGACAGCACTTCGTCCACCAGCGCCTGTCGTTCACTGCCTGTGGGCGGGATATCGTCGCGCCGCATGGTCCGGCCCTACAACTCGATTTCCACGATGCCGAACTGCGTGCCGTCGGCGGCGCACAGCGCGCCCTTCCAGCGGCCGGGCGCGTTGCTTGCGCGGGTGGCCAGCGTCATCACCGGCCCGTCCTGCTTCAGCGTGACCGCGCCCTCGATCTTGCCCGCTGACGGATTGACGGCGCTGAAGAACTGCAGCTTCGCCTCCTCGTCCTTGACGAGCGTCGGTGACACTTCCCAGCGCACGATCGACACCGCCCTGCACGCCGAACCTTTGGCGTGTTTGATCTTCACCATCGGACCGGCGGGCCGTGCGGCATAGCGCAGCGGCGCCTCCCGCGCCTCGGCGGGCGCAGGCGCCGGCGGCGCAGCCGAGGAGCGCGGTGGGGAGGCCGCAGCCGCATCGCGCGCGCCGTCGTTTTGCACGATACCCAAGGCGGCGCCGACCCAGCGGTACTCGGCTGCGAGCACGCGCTTGACCGGGCTGCCGGGCTCGGCGACCAGCGTCTCCAGCCACTCGATGCCCGCCAGCAGCGCCTTGCGCGTCAGGCGTTCGCCGGCGTCCAGCGCTTCCGAGGGCTCACCCGCCCCTTGTCGCATCGACGCTTCGCGCAGCGAGCGCGCGATGCGCGCGCCGCGCTCCATCTGCGCATCCGCGACGCGGTAGGCCGCGCGCACGGCGGACACGGCGGTGTCCTCGGCGGTGCGCAGCGGCACGCCGTAGAACGCACCCGCGCCGCTCTCGCCGGGCGCGGTGCGGTAGTAGCCCCCCGCGCCTCGATCCGGCGCGGTGCGACGGGGTGCTGTGCGCGCCCAGCGCGCTTCCTTGGGCGGCTCGGTGGTCATGGGTGGTCGTATCCCACGATGTCGTTGAGTGCGGGAAAGCCGCACAACGCATGCGCGGCCAGCATGCCCGACATCACCGCCGCCTCGACGCAACCTTCCTCGAAGCCGCAGGCGGTCCAGTCGCCGGCGATAGTCATGTTGACCACCGAGTAGTCGAGCGGGGAGATGCGCTTTTCGAGCGTTCCGGGCAGCGACAGGGTGAAGCGCTGCGAGCCGAGAAAGTTCGCCTGCACGAACGGCGGCGTCACGTAGTGCTTCTCCACCTCGCTCGATGCAGGGCTACCCAGCGCCGGCCAGAAGGCGGTCATGCTCTGGTTCAGGGTCGTTTCCAGGTCCTTCTCAAGTTGGCTGTTGAGGACGGCTTCGACCTCGCTCGCCTCTTGGTCCGTCAGCTTGTCGAGCGCGGGCGGCTCTTGCAGCGCCTGCCGCATGGCTGCATCGATCTGTGCATCGGGCAGAACGCCGCAGAAGTAGTGCACGGACCGATCGGAAGCAGGCGCAGGCGCAGGAGGCGCAGCCACGCCATCCTGCTGCCCCTTCTTGTTGGCGTTCCGCCACGAGAACTCGGCCGCCAGCGTGGACGTCATGTCGGCCCATGTTTCGAAGGGCGGATCGAGTCCCGAAATTAGCGTGGGCTGGCGCATCCATCCCAAAGTGCTGGCATCCGTGTTCAGCCACATCTGCGCCGCCCGCGTGCCGACGGTCTTGACGTTGTCGCGCATGTCCGCCCATCGCGGAAATGCGTCAAAGAAGGCTGGCCCGCAAACCTTGACGAAGTCGTCGACGCCCATCGCGAGAACGACTGCATCGAAGTGGCCCTCGTTGAACTGTTCGTTGATGTAGGTCGCATTCGTCGGGATCGGGTCCGCATCCGGCCAGCAGCCGGCGGGGTCCAGCATGTCCTTGAGCTGCGCGATCCGCTCATCGGCGGGCCGGGTGAAGCGCAGGCCGACCACGCGGGTGTCGGCGGTGTCCGGATCCAGCCCATCCGAAAACGAGACCTCTTCGAGCCTGTGCTTCAGGTGGAACCTGACGCCCTTGCGTCGAAGCACCCGGTACAGCGGCGCGAAGACCGCGTCGCCCATGCCCGAGCGCATGCGCCAGAACAGCGAGCCGCGATAGGTGAAGAACATGCGCAGCGCACCGCGCAAGGCCTGGCCCGCGGCGAGCGCCGGCTTCGACCGGTCGCCATCCTCGTAGCAGAAGGCCAGGTCGTAGAGGCCGATGATGAACGGCGAATTCACCGATGACTTCGTGGCGCCGTGATTGAGCAGCCATTCGCGGCAATCGATGCCGTTGATGCTGTCCAGGCCCTGCTTGCTGAACAGCACCCGGTCGCGGTAGAGGCCGACGGACACCGTGATGACCAGATCGATGATCTCGGTCTTGCGGCGCACCTGCTCGTCGATGCCGGTGATCTCGGCCAGCCGGCGGCGCATCGCGGTGGCGAGTGCTTCCATAAAGTCCAGTACCTTGGAGTTCCACTGCTGGCCGGAGTCGAATTCGCGCAGCCACACCTCCATGATGGTCACGCACTGCAGCAGCATGGCGGAGGCCACCAGCACCGCGTTGCGCAACGCGGTGGTGACGCGCTCCAGCGTGGCGGACGGCGAGCGCAGCGGATCGGCGTCGAGGTTCAGCTCGATCGCCTCGTCGATGCCCTGCCCGCCCTCGGGCCTGGGCGCGCCGGGTTGCGCTTCATTGGACGGCTCGGCGATCAGGCTCACGATCAGCGCCCGGGTCAGCGCCATCGCGCGGGCCAGATAGGCCGCCAGCGTGAACGGGTTGTCCCCTTGCTTGATGCCAGTGCCGGGCAGTCCATCCATCGGCGGCAGGTAACCGGTCCAGGCCTCGAAGCGGCCGGCGCGGTTCTTCGACGCGATGCCGATGTGCTGCTCGGGGAAGAAAGCCTCGTCGATCGAGCCGTGCGGCAAGGTGCTGCCGGACCTGGCATTCGGCCCCATGCCCTGTTTCTGCACCTGCGCGTAGCACTCGCGCATCATCGCGAAGGCGTTCTCGTAGAAGCCAAGCCAGACATGAAGGCCGTGTTCGCGGATCCGGCCGAATTCGTCGCGCCCCGATGCACCCTTGCCGCCGAGACGCCAGCTCGATTCGAAGACATGGATGGCGTAGCGGCGCAGATCGAGGCAGTGTTCATTCGCGTGCTGCTCGGCGACCCACTCGTCGCGCTTCTGGAGCTGCCATGCGGCGGCCAGTCCGGCCATGCCGCCGCCGACGATGAATACCTTCACGGGCGGCTCCGGCTTCTGGCCGCCGCCGCCGCTGGCTTTCGGAGTCGTCATTGCTCAATCCCTCTTGTTATTGCTTGAGCATGGCGGCTCGCCTTCCCGCGAAAGAGGCGGCAGCCGGGCTGGAAGTATGGGCGTGTTGCCGTGGCATTGGCAAGCTCCGATTGGGGAGGCAAAAGCTTGATCCGCTCGCATCACCCAATATGGGCAAAATAGCTCTAAATCCCCATATTGGCTATACCAGCCGGATCGGAGATCCACCGGAGCCCCCATGTCCAGCACGATCGGCTGATCGCAGAAGAGCCCCAACGGTCCCGGACGTGGGTGTGCAGGCCGGCGGCATAGGTGCGTCGCCTCGGATCCGCCCCGGCAGTCCACAAGTGCTGGCCGGCATCCATGGCCATCATGTCTGCCGACCCTTTGGTGCCGTCTCCCCACAAGATGGCGATCGGCAGGGGATTCTGGTACTCCGGGCCCCGTTCGTTGGCACGCCGTAGCCGGCCACTGAATTCGATGGCCCGCATGGCCGCGGCGATATGAGCTGCGTCCAGACCAGGGATCATCGACCCCACCCCGGCGGCGTTGTTGTCCCTCCCATGGGCAAGCAGCGCACCATAGTGACTGCCAGCAATTCGTGGTCAGACTCAGGCCGGCGGGTCAGCAGCGCTTCGCTGAAGTGTGTCGCCGCGTCAGCCTACATCTGGGCTTCCGCCGGTTTCCCGGACGCCTTGCTTAGCCCATTAAGCGCTGCTGCTCGAATTGAACCGGGCTGAGGTAGTTCAATTTTGAGTGTTTTCTGAACGGGTTGTAGAACCTGCGAGCGCCCTCAAGCTCACCTCGCCGGCGGATGCTGCAGGCGTTGCCAGCCGATCACCGGCCAGTCGCTTCGTGCTTGGTCAGTGTCGCCACCATAGACGACGCTGCCGCCTTCCAGCGCGTTAGGGAAGGCGGCCGCGAAACTGCGAAGGCCGCGAAAGTAGTCGGTGTTGACCGTCGCGCCAGCCTTGATCTCCACTGCACGGAGCTTCCGGCCCGAGGGAATCAGCAGATCGACTTCGTTGCCTGTCGCATCGCGGAAGAAGTACATTTCCGCCGACTCGCCCTGATTGAATCGGGTCTTGAGAGCTTCCATGATCACCAGGTTCTCGAACAAGCTGCCGAACAGCGGGTCGCGCACCACCTGGTCGGCGCTGCGCAAGCCCAGCAACCAACAGGCCAGACCCACATCGCAAAAGTACAGCTTGCGGCTCTTCACGAGCCGCTTCGATGTATTGGTGAACCAGGGGGGCAGCACGTGCACGATGTAGCTTGTTTGAAGCAGGTCAAGCCATGCCCGCGCGGTGGCGTGCGAAACGCCGGCATCATTGCCAAGGCTCGTGAGATTCACGAGCTGACCGACGCGCCCGGCGCACAGTCGTACGAAGCGTTCGAAGCGCTGCAGGTCATGAACGGCCGCCAACTGGCGCAGGTCACGCTCTACGTATGTCGTGAAATAGTCGCCGAGCGCCTGCGAGGGGTTGAGGTCGCGGTCGTGAATTCGCGGGTAAAAGCCCGTGAGCAGTGTCTGCGCCAGCGGCGGCACCGGATGCACCCGTGCGACCTCGGCGAGGGAGAACGGCAGCAGCCGCAAAACAGCGGTGCGGCCGGCCAACGACTGACTCACTTGGGACATGAGTTCAAACTGCTGGCTTCCCGTCAGGATGAAACGCCCCGGGGTGGGGTCGACATCGACCATCGCCTGAAGGTAGGAGGGGATCTGCGGTGCGCGCTGGATCTCGTCGACTATTGCGCCGCCTTCGATCCCTTTCAGGAAGCCTCGCGGATCCTCATTGGCGAAACGCCGGGTGTCGGGGTCTTCCAACGTGACGTAGGGCTTGTCGGGAAAGAGGTTGCGGCACAGCGTGGTCTTGCCACTCTGGCGCGGTCCGGTCAGTGTCAAGACTGAATACTGGCGCGCCAGTTCGGCGGCGAGTGGCGCCATGTCGCGAGCGATCATGTAGGCCATTCTACGCGTTTTGTGTAAATTGAAGATTTCTTCTTGTATTTGCAAAGCGACCTGGTTTTGTTGGGCCATTGGCGATGGCGCCTCGCTGTTTGCCACCGGCGAATGCTGCCGGCGATCCTCGGCTTTGCGCACGGCGAGCTCGCCGTTCGTGATGATGTTCATCAGCTTGTTCGGCGCCGATTGATCTCGGCCCCACGAGACTCCCCGGGAAGGTCCAGCGGACGTCGTTGAGGGTCCGTGCGTCCCTTGTCTCGACGCGCAGCAGACAAGCGTCAGATGCAAGCGAATCCCGCAGGCGGACTTATTCCACCTGAAAGTGTCTTTACAGTAAATTTACATTCTGATACACTTGTATCAGACTTGCGTTGAGCGTGAGCGGCCCTGGAGAAAGCTGACGTCCGACGCCAAGACGCTGCCCGGACCGAATATCGCTCGTCCCTGGTAGTTCAGGTCCACTTTTCGAGGTGAATGAAAACCGGCTATGCAATCCCCAGACCTTGAGACTGTTCAAATGGTCAGAGTCGCGCTGCAGGAGGTGATCTCGGCGCGTGAGCGTGGCGTTCAGGCTGTACCGTACTTCGCTCCTACCAACATTGGAACGCTCCCTCTCTGTGAGCAAGAGAAAGAGTTGAACATAAAGGAAGAGACCGACTACGGCAATCGTGTGCGCGCCGGCATCCACATGACGCTCTCTGCGGCAGCTTCGGCGCTTGAAGTTGCAGAAGTCCTCATGAAAAACTTCGCCGTCTTGGACGCAAAGGACCGGAAGCGCGAGTTGATTCGATGCTCGCTGAATGCCCGTGTTGCAAGGGATGCCGCGGCTGAAGCTGCCGCGGTCTTGTCGGGGCAGCAGGCACCAAAGTCTGATGCGATGGTGGAGATCAGACGGCTGAAGTCGGCACTTCTTCAGCGATTCGGGATCGGCGAGTAGGGGGCCGCATGCTTGGTCGCCATTCGGAGGAACTGATGAACGGACGCGCCTTGAGCTGCTAGACATCCCCACCACAACATCCTCTGAGATCAGAACGCCGCGCATCGCGAATGCGCCGGTCAGCGTGGAATGCCGCGCTTTGCCAAGTCGCAACCCTTCACCCCCGGTTCGCTGCATGCCTTGAATGACGAAGTCGCCTAGTTCCGGCCTTCCAACGGTTCCCCAGCTTCTCCGAACCCTGCGCTCATAACGTGCAGACCGGTTTGGTCGGCGCGTTCGTGCACGGGGTCCTCGATGACCTAGTGGTGTCTGTGAAGCTCTTTCTAATGGGAAAGCTTGGGCCCTCGGGGAACACGTACCGTCAGGCGTTGGAAGGCATTTGCATGTCTGCCACGTGTGCCCATGCAGATACGTTCCTCATCGGGGAAAAGGAGCAAACCTACTGGCAATTGGTCGCTGATGACAGCAAGTCCGCAACGGGTGACTTAGCAGCGCGTCAGTTTCTGAAGAATTGGGAACGTCTCGGCCTGAACCTTCCTGGCGCAGAGCAGTTGAAGGAAGCTCTCGCGACGCACCACGAACACAGCCACGCGGGCCGGCTCGCGTTGGCGAACAGAATGGACGTGGGGCCTGATGGGCGTATTCACTTTGGCCTGGGTCGACGGGTGAGGGGCGATTCATTCGCCAAACAGGCTTCCCTCGGTTTGGTCATGTGGTGCTTTCCGTAGAGCCCTCATCCGGCAGCGGCCTCTCAGTGAGGTCAGAGCCATCCGAGCACTGTATGCGACGCCATGGTGCTCATATTCTCGAACAGCTCAAGTGCGCATGGGCGACGCGCCACCCCCGCCGGCGGCCGCCTCGCCGTCGACCATGAAAATCGCATATCGATAGCCGAAATGCTTCTAGCGAGGCTGTGCCGCTAAGCGCCCGGTGGCTGCACAGTCATGTCTGCTCGCTAGGACTCTCCCTTCATCCCACGCTTAACATGGCCCAGAAACTCAAGATCGTCGCCGTCTCCGGCGGCCTGCAACGTCCCTCTCGCACTCTCGCCCTGGTCGAGCAACTTCTGGAGGGGTTGTCGGATGCATTGCCCGTGAACACACGGCTCATCGAACTCGGCGAGATCGTGCCGAAGTTCGCCGCCGTGCTGCAGCGTGCGCAGCTCCCCCCGGACGTCGAGGCGGTCCTGCGCGACATCGAGACGGCCGACCTGCTGCTGGTGGCGAGCCCGATCTACCGTGGCTCATACACCGGTCTCTTCAAGCACCTGTTCGACTTCGTCCACCATGAAGCACTCATCGACGTGCCGGTGCTACTCGCCGCCACAGGCGGCAGCGACCGGCATGCACTGGCCATCGACCATCAGTTACGCCCGCTGTTCAGCTTCTTCCAGGCTCACACACTGCCCATCGGCGTGTATGCGACCGACAAGGAGTTCGACAACTACCGGGTGACCAGCGAGGCCTTGCGCGCGCGGATCGCCCTTGCGGTGGAGCGAGCGCTGCCGGTGCTGCGGCAACGCGGCGAACGCGCGGTGGCAGTGCCGACGCTGGCCTTGGTGTAGGCGGCGCTGCAACCGACTGCGGCTCGGTCAGTCGCGCCGCGCACGACCTGCTCAACCGACCTCTGGCGTCAGAGATGCGCCGATCATCTCGGCGAAGCGGTAGACATATCGGCGCATGAATGCTCCGCGACGGAACGCCACGCGCGCCGTTCTGCTCCCGAACAAGGTGCCCAGTGGTCGAGCCGAGCCACGAGGTCCTGGTCCCCGTCGCCGCGCACGGCCATCTCGGCCACCAGGCCGACGCCCAGACCGAGTCGCACATAGGTCTTGATCACGTCCGAGTCGATCGCCTCGAGCACGATGCAAGGTGTGAGGCGGTGCTGCGCGAAGACTTGGTCGATGCGGGTTCGACCGCGCTCCCCCGCTTCGGTGAGCCTGACCAGGCGCTTGCCGTGGCGCGCGAAGATCTCGACGTCGAGCTCGTGCTCGAAATCCAGGATTCCCTTCGACAGGCCCGGTTGCGAGGTTCCCAGCGCGCGAGCGGTCTCCGTGAGGTTGAGCTTGTACCGAACCGCTTCCTGGACGTACCGAAATTGCCTGAAGTTCACGACCGGGGCGCTCAGACCGCGCGGGTGCCCACCGCTCGCGTCTTGCAGAGTTCAGGGTTGTGGGACACCAGCGTGCGTGCGTGGCGCCAGTGCCGTGAAGAAGGATTGGATGGTTCTGGCATCGCGGAGGCGCCAAGCGAGAAGCGGAGAGTGGCCCGTCCCTCCGAGCGTCGGTTCGTTCAATGCGGGGAAGTGCGCGCAGCGCTCGCGCGTGGCGCCTGCGCGAGCAGTTGCGCGACCGTCGATCGGGGCAGGGCGTCGCTTTCCCCTCCAGCCGCGCCGCTGCCGAGCGCATCGTCCACCGCCGCGCGCGTCAAGGCGGGTGCGAAGGCCTCGACGAAGGCGTAGACGAAGGCGCGGACGTAGACCCCGCGTCGCATCGCCAGCTTCGTCAGGTTGATGCCAAAGAGGTGTCCCGCGTCAACCGCGCGCAAACGGACATCACGCTCCGCTTCGAAGGCGATGTTCGCGACGATCCCGACACCCATGCCGAGTTCGACGTACGTCTTGATGACATCAGCGTCCATCGCCGTAATCGCGAGGTCCGGCTTGAGGCCGGCTTCGGCAAAGGCCTTGTCAATGCGCGTGCGACCGGTGAAGCCGCTGTCGTACGTGACGAGTGGATAGACTGCCAGTCGTTCAAGGGTCAGCGGCCTATCGAGCAACGCATGGCCCGGTGGGGCGATCACGGAATGGGTCCATCGAAAGCACGGCAGCGCCACCAGCTGAGGGTAGTCCCCCAGCGCTTCCGTGGCGATGCCGACGTCGGCTTCGCCGTCGAGCAGCATCTGCGCGATCTGCTTGGGCGATCCCTGGCGCAGGTGCAATTGCACGTTGGGGAATCTGCGGCGGAACTCCTGCACGGCGATCGGCAAGGCGTAGCGCGCCTGGGAGTGCGTCGCGGCGATGGAAAGCAGGCCGTCCTCCTGCGCCAGAAACTCCTGTCCGGCCTGGCGCAGGTTGTGGCTCTCCAGCAGCACACGCTCGATGATCGGCAGCAGGTGGTCGCCTGGCGCCGTCAGGCCTGTCAGGCGCTTGCCGGCGCGCGCGAAGAGCGCGATACCGAGTTCGTCCTCCAACTCACGGATCTGCCGGCTGACGCCCGGCTGCGAGGTGTGCAGCGCATGGGCAGCTTCGGTGAGATTGAAGCCGCTTCGAACGGCTTCGCGCACGGAGCGCAACTGTTGGAAATTCATGGAGGCCAGAGGAGTGAGCGGTGCCAATGAGCACGTAGCAGAAGATTCTGCGGGCCAGCCTTCAAACGCCGAACAACCGATTCGTTGCTTTCAAATAAGGGAATCATCTGAGTCCTTTCGGTACTCGATCCCTGTGCTTGCCAACAAGCAAGTCGCGAGAGAAGCTTGGACAATCGATCCTTCTTCTCCTTGATTCCCTCCGCATGATCTACTCTGCTTCCCCCACGCGATACGACGACATGCAATACCGCCAGGTCGGTCGCAGCGGCCTCGCGCGAGGGATCCGCGCGCAAGCTCCGCACTGATCGGCGCGAGCCGGCCCGACCGGATCGTGGACAACGTCGCGGCGCTGCGGGGCCCGGCATTCAGCGCGCAAGAACTGGCCGAGATCGATCGCCATGCGGTCGAAGGCGGAGTCACCTTTGGGAGAAGCCGTCGACCGACTATGCCTGACGAATCGCGTCGAGGCGCCGGAGCGTCGAACAAGTCGCGCATATGCAAGTTCGGTTTCAGAGCCACCGAAAGGAGGGCGCCGCCCTAAGATCGTTCGACTCACCTTGGATTTCGAGGGGCATGGCACATGTCGGGCGATGAGGAGCCTTGCGAGGTTCCGTCGGCGGTGAGTCCTGGACAGCCGACGCCAGCTTTCAGGTAAGAAGTGAAATGTGCCGCGAGGGGTCGAATCGCTCGCCCCTGGGAGAGCCACCCGTGTGAGCGGGTGGCTTTTTCATTGCTGCGGGAGCTGATTGCTCCGAGGCGCATTCAACGCAAACCGCATCTGCAAACTCGCATTCCTTCTTTTGCCGGCGCGTCGTGCGTCCGCAGAATCCGCCGGGTCAGGCCCATGCACCCCGTCGCTCTCGGCCTTGGGCATTGTCCCATCGCCTGTTCCGGCTATATGCAACTGACTCAACGGTCGTTTCACTTTCGACGACCCCTTCCGACAATCGCGTCCACTCTGAGCCGAAACACCTTCTCATTCCAAGCACCCATGACCGACATCCCATTTCCTCGGCGTCGACTGCTCCAGGGCGCGCCGCCGCGGGCACCGCATGAACGTGAGGCTCCCGATGACACCCACAGCTGAGTTGACGCCCGCCGAGCACGCCCGACGCGTGATCGCGCAAACGGCTGCGGTCTGGAACATCGCGCCGACCTCGCCGCGCGAGGCGGCCCGCCGGGTGCCGCAGGGCGATGTCCCGATTCGGATCATGCGGCGCATCCGGGCAGCGGCGGTGGCGTACGGTCGGCCGGCCCTCGCGCATTCATGGTGAGTCCTGTGCGCAAACCTCTTCGCTGCGCCATGCCGCGTGCGCTGGCAGGCGGTCGACCATGTCGAGCGCCGGTGGCTTCGCTGGCATCCGGGTTATCAGAAGAAGGCGACGTGATCGGTGACCATGAACACTGAAACAGTGAGCCTCATCGGCGCCCCTAACGGCGTCCGGCTCGAGGCGCGGCACCTCTTCAAGCGCTACGGCGAGCGCGACGTGCTGGTCGACACGCAGATCACCATCGAGCCGGGGGAATTCATCGTCATCGTGGGGCGCAGCGGTTGCGGCAAGAGCACGCTGCTGCGCCTGGTCGCCGGACTGGAAGAGCCGACGCGCGGCGCGCTCTACACGGATGGCAAGCGCATCGACGGCCTGCACGACGACACGCGGATCCTGTTCCAGGAGGCGCGCCTGCTGCCGTGGCGCTGTGTTCTCGACAACGTCCTGCTCGGGCTGCCTGCCCAGGCGCGCGAACGTGGCGAGCAGGTGCTGTCCCAGGTCGGCCTGAAGGAACGGGCGGGCGAATGGCCGGCGCGCCTGTCGGGCGGCCAGCGACAACGGGTGGCACTGGCCCGCGCATTGGTCCACTTTCCCCGGCTGCTCATCCTGGACGAGCCCTTAGGAGCGCTCGACGCGCTCACCCGCATCGAGATGCATCGACTGATCGAAAGCCTGTGGGAGCGCCATCGCTTCACCGCGCTGCTGGTCACGCACGACGTGCAGGAAGCCGTTGCCCTGGCCGATCGCGTGATCCTGATCGAGGACGGGCGCATCGCGCTGGACGAACGCATCACGCTCGCGCGGCCGCGATCGCAGGGCGACGCGGCATTCGCCGCCATCGAAAAGCGCATTCTCGACCGCGTGCTCGGCAAGCCCGATGCCGTCGCCGAAGCGGCGGCGAACGATGCCCGGCTGGAGGACGCCTTGACGCAGGGTCTGCGCTGGGCCGTCTGACGGGCCCCATGTCTCGACCACCAACCCAACCCGATTCTTGCCATGACCACACTCCAAGCCGTTCCGGACGCAACACTCGATCAACTGTTTCGCAATGCACGCACGGTGCATGCCTTCAAGCCGGTGCCCGTGACCGACGAGACCCTCCGCGCGCTCTACGACCTCGTGAAGTGGGGCCCGACCGCGTTCAACGCGCAGCCTGCGCGCTTCGTTTTCGTCCGCAGCGCCGAGGCCAAGGAACGCCTGAGGCCTGCGCTCTCGGCGGGCAATACCGCGCAGACCCTGGCCGCCGCGGTGACCGTGATCGTCGCGCACGACACGCGCTTCTACGAGAATTTGCCGCACCAATTCCCGGCCTACGACGCCAAGCCGATCTTCGAGGGCAACGCCGACGTCGCCCAAGCGACGGCCTTTCGCAATGGGAGCTTGCAAGGTGCCTACCTGGTGCTGGCTGCCCGGGCACTGGGACTCGATGCCGGTCCGCAGTCCGGCTTCAACGCCGACCTCGTCGACAAGACCTTCTTCCCGGACGGGCGCTGGCGCACCAACTTCCTTGTCAACCTGGGTGTCGCCGACCAGACTGCCACTTTCCCGCGCGGCCCCCGGCTGCCCTTCGACGACGTTGCGCAGATCCTCTGACTGAAAGGGCAAGGCCATGACCAGAGAAGATGCGGTCGGCCGCGCGCCGGTGGCGTGGATCGCCGGCGTCGGCGCCAGCGCCGGGCTCGGCGCCGCACTGGCGCGCCGGTTCGCAAGCGGCGGCTTCACGGTGGCGTTGACCGGGCGCACGGCGCCGCAGCTGCAGGCGGTGGCCGGCGAGATCGAAGCGGCCGGCGGTCGGGCGCATGCATTCGCCGGCGACGTGGCGAGCGAAGCGGAGATCCACGGCATCGCGCAGCGCGTCCAGGCGCTCGGTGCACTGTCGATCGCCGTCTTCAACGCCGCCAGCGCGGTGCGCGCACCGACGCTCGAGCTCACGGTCGATCAGTTCACGCAGGCTTGGCGCACCAGCACCTTGGGCGGCTTCATCTTCGGGCGAGAAGCGCTGCAGTTGCTGCTGGCGAATGGCCTGGACTCCCGGGCACCGAACGGCCGCGGCAGCCTGCTGTTCACCGGTGCCACGGCGGCCTTGCGCGGCAAGCCGCCCTTCGCCGCCTTCGCGGCGGCCAAGGCGGGACTGCGCTCGCTGAGCCAGAGCCTGGCGCGCGAGTTCGGGCCCCAGGGTATTCATGTCGCCCACGTGGTGATCGACGGCGGCATCGATGGCGAGCGCCTTCGCAGCAGTGCACCGCAGCGCGTGGCCCAGGCCGGCGACGACGGACTGTTGAATCTCGACGCGATCGCCGAGAGCTACTGGCAGCTTCACCTGCAGCATCGCAGTGCCTGGACGCAGGAAATCGACCTGCGTCCGTTCAAGGAAACCTTCTGAGGAGAACGCATGAGTGCCGTACTGAACGCGTGGCCGGGCGCGGCGACCGTCTCTGCCGTGAAGGCCGAACTCAACTACCTGGCGCCGGGCGGCGTCCGGCCGGTCAGCTACACCTTCGAGCCGCCGGCGGGTGTTCCGTGGAGCACCGGGGAGCTGACTCCGCGGTCGGTCGCGATTCACGACGGCCGCTCGCTGGCCGCGCTGGGTGAGCTCTCGCTCGATCGGAGCGGCTTCTCGCAGCTCGCGCACCGCAGCAGCGTGACCGACTTCAACGACGATGCGGTCATCCGCGCCGATTACTACGCGGAATCGGCCGCGCTGCTGCGGGCCGTGACCGGCGCCGAGAAGGTCGTCGTCTTCGACCACACGCTGCGCGACAGCGCCAAAGGCTCGCGCGGCACGCGGACGCTGCGCGAGCCCGTGCAGCGGGTGCACAACGACCAGACCTTCGTTTCGGGCCCGCGCCGCGTGCGCGACCATCTGCCGGCCGACGAGGCGGCCGAGCGCCTCGAGCATCGCTTCGCCATCATCAACCTGTGGCGTCCGCTGGCCACCGTGGAACAGCTGCCGCTGGCACTGTGCGACGCGCGCTCGATCGCGCCGGGCGACCTGGTACCCAGCGATCTCGTCTACCCCGACAAGGTCGGCGAGACCTACTCCTTTCTCCACAACCCGGACCACCGCTGGTACTGGTTCCCGCGCCTTCGCAGCGACGAAGCGCTGCTGTTGAAGATCTACGACTCCCGCGAGGACGGCACCGCGCGGCTCACGGCCCACACCGCGTTCGTGCATCCGGACACGCCCCCCGATGCGCCGCCGCGCCGAAGCATCGAGCTTCGCGCGCTGGTGTTCTGGCCGGAGCAAGCGCCTGACGCCGCATGAACGCGAATCTGCAGGCGCTCGCCGGGGGCTTGCTGATCGGGGCGGCGGCGGCCGTCTTGCTGCTGTCCAGCGGTCGCATCGCCGGCATCAGCGGGATCGTCGGCCGCTTGGTCGTGGGCGATGCGGGGCCGCGTGGCTGGCGCATTGCCTTCGTCGCGGGCTTGCTGCTGTCGACGCGCTCGTCGCGTGCGGCGACCCGCAACGAAGGAAAACGCGCAAACTTATTCGGCACGCCGAATCCGGCCGATCGATGCGAGGGCAGGGCTTACTCGACCCGCGCATAAGCAGGTTGCGAATGCGTCGTTCCGTTTGCCGCGACTTGTTCCCATACTTCGCGGATTTCGCGGGGGTCTTCAGCCATGGGTGTGCTTGCAACATTCGATCAAGCGGCCGTGTGGGCGCAGACCCACGTGTGCGACAGCCTCTTGCAGGAGAACCTGCACGAACTGGGCGCCGCCTGGGGCCGCTGGGCCCCGGAGGTGCTGCCGGAAGAGGCTTCCCCCGCCGCCCTGCTCGCGAGCCGACAGGCCGACCTCCGGAAACTGTACGAGCGCTTCGACACGCGATCGCTCGAACGCATTCGCCTCTCGCTCGACACAGCCGCCTGGGAGAACCGCCGCCGCGACTGGCGGCGGCTGCGCGCACGCGGGGAGGTGGTGGTATATGGCGTGCTGGAAGGCACGTTGTTGATCCATCTCCGGACAGACAGTGGCTATGTCGGCGTGCTTTGCGAAGCGGGTGAATGGCTGGCGATTCCGGCCGGCCTTGCGTACGCGCTCGATGCGGGCGAGAGCCCCAATCTCGAGGCGCTGGTGTTGTCCGGGCCGCCCGCCGAACTCGTGCCGGGCGAGGCGGGTGATGATGTGCCGGGCCTGCCCTCGCTCGACGCCTTCGTGGAGACAATGCTCGAACTGACCGGCCACGCGGCCGAGGACTACTAGCGCGCTGCGACGCTTCATTTCAGGACGCAGGAATCAGTGCGGACTGGTGCCGCCGCATCGACAGGGCCAGCGCGTCCAGCGGGGGGGCGCAGCGTTTTCCCGAGTGCCGTCACCGTGTATTCCACGCGCGGAGGCACCTCTGCATAGACCTTGCGCCGCGCCAGGTCCTGGAGGTCGGTCGGCTTCCTGCGCGGTCGGTCGACACCTCAGGCGGTGCCGACGCGGTAGAAGGTCGGCGGCGGCGCGGCGTTCACTGCGAAGGCGCCCGCCTGGCGCTCGCGGTAGATGCGTGGGTTGTGCGAGGAGATGGTGCGCGCATTGCGCCAGTAACGGTCCAGGCCGTGCGTGCGCAGCGTGGCCGATGCGCCCAGGGCGTCGAACAGCCCCGTGCTTGCTTCCAGCACCAGGCTGGTGACCACCGAGACCGCCTGGTCCACCTCGACATGGGCCGCCAGCGCCGCGGCGGCGCGCCCCTGGTCGCTGGCCTGGGTGTCGAGGTGGGCGTCGTGCGCGCGCTGCAGCGCGGCCGCGGCCTGCAGCACGATGGCGCCCGCGCCGTAGGCCGCACCGCGCACGCGGCCGACCACCTGCAGGATTTGCGGGTCGTCGGCGACACGCGCCGAATTTCCATGGCTGTAGGTGCGGTCCCGCTGGCGCACGCGCTCGGCCAGGTCCTCGGCCAACGCCCGTCCGATGCCCGCCAGCGAAGCCAGGTGCACCATCTGGTAGTAGGCCGAGGCATAGGGAAATCGCACCGGGTTCGGATTGATCCACTGCGGATCGATGGCCACGTTCTCGAACTGCGCCGTGCCGCTGGCGGTGAGCGCCTGGCCGAAGCCGTCCCAGTCGTCCACCACCTCCACGCCAGCAGCGGTGCGCGGCACCGCGACCATCACCGGCTCGCCCTCGTCGTTGTCGGCGACTGCATTGATCCAGTCGGCGAACAGCGATCCCGTGGTGTAGAACTTGCGCCCCGACAGGCGCCAGCCCTCGTCGGTCAGACGCAGCCGGGTCGAGAAGGCGCCAACCTTCGCGTCGCCGGATTCGGAGAAGCCGGAGCCCAGCAAGTCGCCGGTCGACAGGCGGTCGAGCCACTGGGCACGCCAGGGCGAGTCTGCCGCGAGCAACACGTCTTCCTTGAAGCCGAAGTGCGCCCGCAGCGCGTTCACGACGTTGGTGTCGGCTGCGCCGAGTTCGATGAAGAGCGCGAACAACTCGGGCAGGCTGACGTTCGCCCCGCCGAGCTGGCTGGGCAGGCGCAGCCGGGTGAAGCCGGCTTGCCTGAGCCAGCCGATTTCCTCGTGCGGCAGTCGGTGCGCGAAGTCGCGCTCGACGGCGCCCGCGCGGATGCGCGCGAAGACAGGGCGGAAGCCATCGGCGAGCGCTTCATAGCGGCTCGTGGGCGGTGCGCCCCAGGGATGGTCGAGTGCTGCGGGAAGGTTCAGGGTCATACAAACAAGAGATGAACGTCAGAAAGGCCGGCTGCCGGCGAGGCTGATGCGCTTGAGCAACCGACGTTCCCCGTTGTCGAACGCATTGCGTGCGTGCAGCGTGGCCTGGTTGTCCCAGTACACGATGTCGCCCACCGACCAGCGATGCGTGTAGGCATGGCGTGGCTGCAGCAGATGCTCGCGCAGGCGGGCAATCAGCGCCGCGCCGTATTGCGGCTCGACGCCGACGATCTCGACTTCGGTGCGCGCGCCCAGGTGCAGGATGCGTCGGCCGCTGTCCGGATGGGTGCGTACCAGCGGATGCACCTCGAACGGGGAGAGCGGCTCGATATCCGGCGTGCGATACATCGGAAAACCCGAGGCGAGCGGCTTGAGCTTGCGCAGGAAGGGGTTGTAGGTGATGAGCTGGAGGCCGTCGATCTCGCGCCGAGTCCCGGCGTCGAGCTCGTCGTAGGCCTGGGCCAGGTTGTACCAGGTGGTGTCGCCGCCGACCGAGGGAACCTCGACCGCGTACAGCAGCGAGCCGGAAGATGGTGTGGGCGTCCAATGATGGTCGGCATGGGCCGAGAGCTCGTCATGGCCAAGCACGCCACCGGCGAGGTTCGACACATGCACGATGTCCGGCGTGTTGCCGCCATAGGGATCGGATCCCAGCACTGGCACGTTGGCCGGCGGATGGAACACGCTGCCGAAATAGCTTGCGAGTCGGGCGAACGCGTCGTCCTCGAGCCGCTGGTCTTTGATGACGAGGACGTGATACGCGAGCAGCGCCTTCTTGAGAGAAAGCACCTGGCTCGCGGGCAACGGCTGCGTGGCATCGAGGCCCGTCACCTGGGCACCGAGTGCGGCCTGCAACGGCGCGATGTGAAAGGCGGCCGGCGGCGGCGATGGGTCGGCAGCCGACGGGCTCGGTCGGGCGACGTCGAGCGTCGAAGAGTGAGTCATGGCGGGGTCGAGGTAGGAGGGCGACAGGCGCGCGGAGTCCTGAATTGTTCGACCGATCGGGACTCGGCGATAGAAGGGATTTGAGTCTGCTTATGCGCACAAGGCGCAAGGCCGGCCGGCCATCGCGCGTGGCCGCCGGGGCGCCTGGCTCGACACCTTCGACTTCCAGGCGCGGCCGTTCTACGAACGCCTGGGCTACGCATGCTTCGGCGAGATCGGTGACTACCCGCCCGGCTTCTCGCGCTACTTCATGAAGAAGGTGCTGGTCGAATCCTGACGCGGCCGCGCGAAGTCAGGCCGCCACGAGCGCCCGCTGCGCAGGGTGCACCGGACGCTTGAGTCCCAGGTGCTCGCGCAGGGTGCGACCGTCGTACTCGTTGCGGAACAGGCCGCGACGGCGCAACTCGGGCAGCACGCCATCGATGAAATCGTCCAGGCCGCCCGGGAACCACGGCGACATGATGTTGAAACCGTCGGCGCCGCCTTCCTCGAACCACTGCTGCAGTTGGTCGGCGATGCGCTCGGGCGTGCCGACCACCTGCCGGTGCCCGCGCGCGCCGGCGATGTGCAGGTACAGGTCGCGGATGCTGAGCTTGTCGCGCCGTGCGAGATCGACCAGCAGCCGCTGGCGGCTCTTCGGGCCGTTGGTCTCTGGCAGTTCGGGCAACGGGCCGTCCACCGGATAGCCCGACAGGTCGAAGCCGCCGACCACGGTCGACAGGAGTTCAAGGCCGACGGTCGGATGGACAAGGTCCTGCAACTGTTGGAACTTCTCGTCGGCCTCTTCCTGCGTGCGGCCCACCACCGGAAAGATGCCGGGCATGATCTTCACGTCTTCGGGGTTGCGGCCGTGCGACCGCACGCGCGCCTTGATGTCGGCGTAGAACGCCTTGGCCTCGTCGAAGGTCTGATGGGCGACGAAGATGACCTCCGCAGTGCGCGCAGCCAGATCCTTGCCGGCCTCCGACGCGCCGGCCTGCACCACCACCGGGCGGCCCTGCGGCGAGCGCGAGACATTGAGCGGCCCGCGTACCGAGAAATGCTTGCCCTTGTGGTGGAGCACATGCAGCTTGTCGGGGTCGAGATAGACGCCGCTGTCCTGGTCGCGCGGAAAGCTGTCGTCTTCCCAGCTGTCCCACAGGCCCGTGACGACATCGTGGAACTCGGCCGCGCGTTCGTAGCGCAGGGCGTGCGCAAGATGTTCGTCGCGATTGAAGTTCTGCGCCTCGGCGCCGCCGCTGGAGGTCACGAGGTTCCAGCCCGAACGCCCGCCGCTGATCTGGTCGAGCGAGGCGAACTTGCGTGCGACGTTGAACGGTTCGTTGAAGGAGGTCGAGACGGTGGCGATGAGGCCGATGCGATCAGTCACCGCGGCGAGTGCGGACAGCAGCGTGAGCGGCTCGAAGTGGTCGGCGCGCGCAGTGCGCGAGAGTGAGGGCAGGTTGGTGCTGCGCACGCCCACGGCATCGGCGAGAAAGATCGCATCGAACTTCGCGGCTTCAGCCTTTCGCACCAGATCGACATAGTGGCGGAAGTTGCTGCCGGCATCCGCCTGCGCGTAGGGATGGCGCCAAGCGGCGATGTGGTGGCCGGTCTGCATGAGAAAGGCACCCAGCTTGATCTGGCGCGTGGAATCGGTCATGGTCTGGGGTCCGGGGAAAGTTGTCGAAAGAGGTCGCGACGCTCACCAGGCGAGCCGCAGGCCGGCCGGCCCGATGGCGGACGGCCAGCGCGCCGTGGGCTGCCCCTCCGCGGGCGGCGGGTCGGTCGGGAGGTCGAGGAAGTCGCCGAGCACATCGTCGCGAAGCCGGATGAAGCGCGGGTCGCTGCGGTTGCGCGGGTGCGGCAGATCGATGTCGACGATGCGGCGGATGCGCCCGGGCGAGGGCTGCATTACCACCACCTGGTCGCCGAGGAAGACCGCTTCCTCGACATCGTGCGTGACCAGCAGCATCGTGATGCGCTCCTTCTGCCAGATCTGCTGCAACTCGCTCTGCAGGCGCGAGCGGGTCAGCGCATCGAGTGCGCCGAAAGGTTCGTCCAGCAGTAGCACACGCGGCCGGTTGACCAGGCCGCGCGCGATCGCCACGCGCTGGGCCATGCCGCCGGAGATCTGGTGCGGCCAGGACCTCTCGAAGCCCTGCAGGCCGACGAGCGCCACGTGCTCGGCCACCAACGCCTTCTTCTGCGCCGCCGTGAAGGGCGCATTGCGCAGGCCGACGGCGATGTTCTGCTCGACCGAAAGCCAGGGAAAGAGACGGTGGTCCTGGAACACGATGCCGCGCTCGGGACCGGTCCCGGCGATCGGCTGGCCGTCGAGCAGGATCTGGCCTTCGTACTGGTCGTCCAGGCCGAGCACGAGCCGCAGCAGCGTCGACTTGCCGCAGCCGCTGGCGCCGACGATGCTGACGAAGTGGCCCGCGGGCACGTGCAGGTCGATGCCTTCGAGCACCTGCAGTTCGCCGTTGTCGCTCTGGGTGTTGGCGTAGCGCTTGCCCAGGCCGCGGATATCGAGTTCTTTGGAAGTGCGCGTTGCGGTCTCGGTCATGCCATGTGCCTTGCAGGAGTTTCAGGTGCGGCCGGTCCAGCGCGAGAGACGGCGTTCCACCCGCCGCGCGAAGGCGTTCATCAGCCAGCCGACCAAGCCGATCACGAACATGCCGAAGATCACCAGGTCCATCTGGAAATGCTCGCTGCCCTCGATCAGCAGGTTGCCGATGCCGCGACCGGCCACCAGCAGGTATTCGGCGCCGATGGTGGCCAGCCACGAATAGATGAGTGCCAGGTAGATGCCGGTGAAGATCGCGGGCATGGCTGCCGGCAGCACGATCTCGAGAACGGTCTGCCGGCGTGAATAGCCATAGACCCGCGCCACTTCGAGCAGCCCCGGCGGCGTGGTGCGGATCCCGTCGCAGGTGTTCACCACCACCGGCACGAGCGCGGCCAGCGAGAGAAACACCACCTTGGCCACGTCGCCGAGGCCGAACCACACCGAGATCAGTGGAATCCAGGCGAAAAGCGAGATCTGCTTGAAGGTGTTGAAACTCGGCCCGACGATGCGGTTGAACAGCGGCGACAGCCCCAGCAGCGCGCCCAGCAGCAGGCCCAGCACGGTGCCGATCGCGAAGCCGGTCACCTCGCGCACCAGGCTCGCGCCCAGGGCGCGCCAAAGGCGCCCGCTCGCGACCTGGTCGATTGCGGTCGCGAGCACCTTGCCGGGCGACACAAGCAGCGCCGAGTTCACGAGATCCAGCCGCGAGGCCAGCCACCACAGCGCGATGGCCGCGATGGGCAACAGGAGGCCGCGCCACCGGCTGCCGTCGACCGGGCGCAGTGGCTGGATCGTGGCCAGTTCGGCGGCATCGCGCGACATGCCCCCCGCCCCCGCCGCACTCATCGCGCCGCCCCCGGTCGACGGCGGTTGGCCACGCGCTCGACGACATCGAGCAGTCGGTCGATCGCATAGCCGATGGCGCCGACTACGATGACCGCGGCCATCACGAGATCGAGCTGGAACAACTGGCGCCCGTAGACGATCAGGTAGCCGAGACCTTCGCTGGAGGCCACGAGTTCGACCACCACCAGCGACAGCCAGGCCTTGGTGAAGCCCAGGCGCAGGCCGGTGAACAGCGTCGGAACGGCATGCGGCAGCACGATCTCCAGCACCTGCTGGCGGCGGCTGTAGCCATAGGCCTGGCCCACCTCGCGCAGGGCCGCGGGCGTCTGCCGAAAGCCCTGCAGGGTGTTGAGCGCCACCGGCACCATCGCAGCCTTGGCGATGAGGATGTACTTGAGCGGCTCGCCGATGCCCACGAGCAGGAGCACGAAGGGCAGCCAGCCGAGTACCGGGATCTGCACCAGCGCATTGAAGGTCGGCAGTACATAGGCCTCGAAGCGGCGCGAGAGGCCCATCGCCGAGCCCAGCAGCAGCCCGAGCAGCGCGCCGCCCACGAAGCCGACGAGCACGCGCTGCAGGCTGGCGCTCACGTGGAGCCAGAGATCGCCGCTCGTCGCCAGGTCGCGCAGCGTCTCGTAGACGAATTGCGGCGAGGGCAGGACCTGCGGCGAGATCCAGCCGTGCTCGGCGCCCACGGTCCACAGTGCCAGCAGGCTGGCAGGCAGCAGCCATGGCAGCAGGCCGTCGACCACGCGCCGCCAGCGCGGCACGGGCTCGGCGGGCGCCGGCTTGCCTCGGCGCGCAACCGGGTGGCCCCGTGCCACTTCCAGGTGGCCGCCCGCCGCGAGCGCAGCGGGCTCAGCGGCCATTCGCCGCCGCCACCGACTGCTGCGACTTCTTCGGCTGGCCCTTGGCGTCGTAGGCGGTCCAGTAGTTCTCCAGGCCCTGCTTCTTCAGCGAGTTGCGCAGATAGCGGGTGTCGAACCAGTCGTCCACCGTGACGGGGTTGCGGATCAGCTTGAGCTTGAGTGCATCGGCCACGACCGCCTTGTAGCGCCCGAGGATGAACTCGTCCACGAGCGGCGAATTGCGGCTGGCGAGCGACTGCTTGTCGAACTCCGCTGCCCAGGAGGCGACCGGCACGCCGCTGCGCGACCAGACCTTGAAGAGCTCTTCGCGGTTCTTCTCCTCGGACGCCCAGTGGGCGGCGCGCACGAAGACGTCGACCACGCGCTGCACCTCCGCCTGGTGGGCCTCCTCGAACTCGCTGCGCACCAGCAGCGAGGCCTGGCGGGTCAGCGCCGGGTCCTGGCCCTGGGTCGAGTAGACGATGTTGGCCAGCCCGGCGTCGCGCACCTTGAACCACTCGTAGCCACCGAAGGCGGCATCCACGCCATTGGAGACCAGCGCCGCCTGCGCGCTGCCCGCATCGAGGTTGACGCCCTTGAGGTCGCGCTCCGTCAGGCCGTTGCCGGCCAGCACGTTGATGGCGACCAGGTGGCCGTTGGTGCCGCGGAAGATCGAGACCTTGCGGTCCTTCAGGTCCTTGATCGAGCGGATCGGGGAATCCTTTGGCGTCACCACGTAGAGGTTGTTGCGCGCGCCGCTGACCGCCAGCAGCTTGGTCTTCAGGCCGTTGGAGCGGCCGACGATCTGCGGCAGGTCGCCCTGGTAGGCGAAGTCGATCTGCTTGTTCGACAGCGCCTCGTTCACGGCCGGGCCGGCGCCTTTGAAGAACAGCCACTCGACCTGGATGCCGGAAGGCTTGAACTCCTCCTCCAGCCAGTTGTTGACCCGCACCAGCCCGCCGGGCGAGCCGCCGAAGGTGACGGGGTCGCCCCCGCCCGCGGAGGCCACGCCGATGCGGATCACCTCGGGCGGTGCGGCCTGCACCTGCGCCGCCTCCAGCGACAGCAGGAGCAGGACGGACAGGGCGGCGGCCCATCGACGCAGGCGGGGCATGGCGGTATGCATGGCGTTCTTTCGGAGGTGGACAGGGGCGGGTCAGGGCGTCGGCAGGCTCAGCTTGCGGCCGACCTCCGTACCCTCGAAGAAGCGCGGATTGGCCTCGGTGTAGAAGCGGTGCGGGTTGTCGAACACCAGCGCCTTGAAGTCACCCGCCGTGATGACGCCCTGCTCGACCAGGTCCCAGCTCTCGGCCAGCGGCTCGGTGAACTCCGGCACGTCCCAGTGGCCGACATCGGACGACCAGATGGCATTGATCTTCACGCCGAGCGGATTCACGCGGTCGTTGAAGGCCACCGCCACGGTGCGGTCGTCGGCCTCGGAGCCGAAGTAGAAGCTGTTCACCCAACGGTCGCGGATGTCTTCCACGCGCTCGATGCCGGCCAGCGCGAAATCGTCGATCTCGGAGACGTCTGGCTCTCGGCTGTGCGGCAGCGCCGAGATGCCGAGGCTGTCGCGCAGCAATGTCGACTTGTCGATCGCGCGGCCATTGAGCAGGTCGCCGCCGTAGCGCTCGAACAGCGACGCCAGCAGTTCGACATCGGCCTCCGCGGGGTCGTAGTTGCGCACCGCGATGCGGTTGCGCTTTTCGAAGCGATCGACCAGATGGGTGTAGACATGCGAGCCCCAGTCGGCCCCGCCTTCGAGCAGCCCGACGCGCAGCCCGGGGAAGCGCCGGGTCACGCCGCCAAAGAACAGCGCCTTGGCGAAGGCCTGTGAACCGTCGGCGAAATGGCCGATGTGGTTGTTCATGTAGTTGCTGATCGACTGCCGCCCGGTCCAGCCCTGGCTGCCGTAGTGGGTGGTGACCGGCACGCCGAGCTCCACCACCTTCGCCCAGAACGGGTCGTAGTCGTGCTCGCTGTCGATCCCGTAGAAATCGATGTAGCCCGTCTGCTTGGCGATTTCGGGATGTTCCTTGGGAGGGTACTTGTCCGCGATCGCACGGATCGGCCGCCGCACGCCGCCGGCGATGTTGATCACCTTCAATCCCAGCGTCTTGACCGCGAACTCCAGTTCCTCGATGCCTTCCTGCGGCGTGTGAAGCGGGATGCCGGCCACTGGCGTGAGGCGGTCCGCGTAGGGGCGGTACTGGTCCGCGTGGAAGTGGTTGATGGCGCGATGCAGGGGCTGGCGGAACTCGCTGCCCGCGGCGGCGGGCGACAGCACGTCGTTGGGAAACAGCACCGAGTAGTCGGAGCCCTGCTCGGCCAATCGCTCGTGCAGCAGCGCGGGCAGCGTGTAGGTCGCGAGGTCGTAGGTGTTGCGCGTGACGCGCGCCCACCACGGCGCTCTCAGGGTGCGGTGGTACTGGCGCTCATCGGGCGTCTGCTGGTACCAGTCCTTGCCGCCGCCGTTGCGGGTGACGAAGCGTCCGCCCAGGGCCTTGCGCAGGGCGTCCACCAGTGCATTGCCGCCATAGTGCTGGATGTAGTCCTCGAGCGCCGGTGCGTAGTCGTTGACGTGCACGTCGGTATCGATTACCGGATGCCGGAGGCCGGCTTTCACGGCGGCGGATCGCGATGCGCGCACGGGGCTCAATCGGTCGTTCACGGGTGTCTCCTTGGACATGACTTGGATACGACTGGCAGGTTAGGCGCACGCGTTGCGGCGCCCAAGGAAGGCTTTCGCACTTGCTTAGGTGCGCCTCGCATATCGAAGCGCGCGGTCCATGGAAGGTGGGTGCGCGAGTGCTTTTCGCATATCCATAGGGAGTTCACGAGTTGGAAGAAAGGGTCTGCCCACCTAGCATGTGCCTCGTCCTTTCGCTTCTTTCTCTCATGACCGTTCCGTTGCATCTCCGGCCGCCGGCTGGCCCCCACTGTCTTTTCTCCCTCGAACAGATCAAGGCCTTCCGTGAAGTGGCCAAGCATCGCAACCTGACGGTCGCCGCGTCGGAGCTACAACTGTCGAAGTCGACCGTGAGCAAGTGCATGACCGAACTCGAGCAACAGGTCGGTGTCAAGTTGCTCAATCGAAGCACGCGCGCGGTAAGCCTGACCGATGCCGGGCAGGTGCTTCTGCGCCGCAGCCAGTCGGTGGTCGACCTGACGGCAAGGATCCACTCGGAGCTACGCGCGCGCGCGGCCCCGTAGCGCCGCCGCGCGAACGCCGCGCACCCTGCTCAGGATGGCGCCGCGTGTGGGAGCGGAAAATGACAGGCCACGGCCCGCCGCGCCGCGATCGCGTGCAGCTGTGGCATGCGCAGCCTGCACTCGGCCTCGGCGCGAAGGCAGCGATCCTCGAAGCGACAGACCTGGGGCGAGGGATCGATCGGGCTGCGTGGCTCGCCAGACAGCGGCAACGGCCGCGCGCCGGGCACGCCACCGAAAAGAGGGGCCGCCGAGGCCAGTGCCTCCGAATAAGGGTGCGCCGGATGATCGAATACCTGGGCGGTTTCGCCAGCCTCGACGATACGCCCCAGGTACATCACGAGCACTCTTTGGCACAACAGCCGCACCACCTGCAGATCGTGCGAGACGAACAGATAGCTGATGCCGAGATCTCGCCGGAGCTCGTCGAGCAGGCGCAGGATGCCGAGTTGTATCGAGACGTCGAGCGCGCTGGTCGGCTCGTCCAGAACCAGCAGCGCCGGCTCGAGAGCGAGCGCGCGCGCAATGCCCACGCGTGCCGCCTGCCCCCCTGACAGCTGATGCGGCCGTCGCGCCAGCAGGGTCGCCGGCAGGCGTGCATGCTCGGCGGCCGCGTGCACGCGTCGGCGCAATGCGTCTCCCGACAGGCCCTTGAGCAGACGCAGCGGCGCCGCAATCGCATCGAAGGCGTTCCGCCGCGGGTCGAGGCTGTCGCCCGGGTCCTGGAACACCATTTGGATGTCGGAGCGCCAGGGCGCGCGCGCGGCCGTTCGTGCCGCCCAGCGCGCGAGGTCCTCGCCCTTGAAGCGGATCTCCCCGCTGTCGGGATCGTCGAGGCGGGCGACAAGGCCGGCGAGCGTCGACTTTCCGCAACCGGATTCCCCGACCAGCCCGAGCGCCTCGCCCCGGGCGATCTCGAAACCCACGTCGTCAACGGCCTGCAGCCGTGGCACCCGCGCACGAGCGAGCCAACGCGCCGGCACCGCGCCGGGCAGGGAATAGCTCTTGCGCAAGTGGCGCACCTCGAGCAGCGTTTCGCTCACAGCGGGTTCCAGCAGGCGCTCTGATGTCGGGTGGCGACGAGCGTCAATGAAGGCGGGCGGTCGCAGTCGCCGTCGATGCGGCGTTCGCAGCGCTCCGCAAATCGGCAAGCCGGCAGGTCATCGCGTGCGAGGTCAGGCAGTTCGCCGGGCACGGCGCGCAAGTTCTCCAGCGACAGTCCGCGCCGGGGGGTCGCATCGATCAGGTGCTGGGTGTAGGGGTGGGCGGGGGCCTCGAACAGGCGCCGTACCGGCGCCACTTCGACCAGGTGGCCTGCATGCATCACGGCCACACGGTCGCAGTATTGGGAGGCCAGTGCCAGGTCGTGCGTGATCAGCAACGTGGCCATGCGGCGCGCCCGCGCCTCGGTCGCGATCAGCGCCATCACAGCGGCCTGCGTCGTCACGTCCAGGCCCGTGGTGGGCTCGTCGGCCACCAGCAGCGCCGGCTCGCCGCTGAGCGCCAACGCAATCATCACGCGCTGGCACATGCCGCCGGACATCTGCCACGGATAGGCACGCGCGCGCGTCGCGGGGTCGGCGATCCCGACCTGGCCCAGCAGTTCGATCGCTCGCGCATGCGCCTCGCGCAACGGTTGAGGGCGTCGCGCCTGCAGTGCATCCACGATCTGATCGCCGACCCGGCGGATCGGGTTCAGCGAGCGGCTCGGGTTCTGGAAGATCAGCGCGATCTCGCTGCCGCGGACCGACCTCAGCACGGGCTCGCCGGCCCCCAGCAGTTCGCGACCCCGCAGACGCACGCTGCCTCCAAGGATCTCGGCGGTCGGATCCAGCAGGCCGGCCAGCGCGAGAGCCGTGACCGATTTGCCGGAGCCCGACTCGCCAACGAGTGCGAGGGTCTCGCCTTCAACCAGGTCGAAGGTGATGTCATCCAGTGCATGCACATGGGCGCCGTCGGCGCGCAGGAACCGCACCGAGAGACCCCGCACGTCGAGCAGTTCTCCTGAAGCCGTCACGGGCGCTGCCTCGGGTCGAGGCGGTCGCGCAGGGCATCACCGGCGAGCGTGAACGCGTAGACGGCCGCGAACAGCGCCAGGCCCGGGAAGAGTGCGACCCACCATTGCCCAGTAAGGATGAACTGGGCGCCTTCGCTCACCAGCACGCCCCACTCGGGCGTCGGCGGGCGCACGCCCAGCCCGATGAAGGACAGCCCCGCGCCGTTGAGGATGGCCCATCCCAGATTGAGCGACACCTGGACTGCCAGCATCGGCAGCACGTTGGGAAGGAGCACGCCGAACAGCAAGCGGGCGTCGCCCGCGCCGCCGAGGCGCGCGGCCAGCACGTAGCTGGCGTGCCGGCGCACCGCCACTTCGGCACGCGAGAGCCTGATGTAGAAGGGCAGATTGATGAGCGCGGTGGCGTAGATGACGCTGCCCACCGAATTGCCGAGGGCGGCGACCAGCGCCATGGCCACGACAAAGAGCGGAAAGGCCATCAGAACATCGACCAGCCGGCCGACCCAGCGGTCCAGTGCGCCGCCCAGGAAGCCGCAGGCGGCGCCCACCAGGTTGCCGGCAATGGCGGACATCGACACGGCCGAGAACGCAATGGCCATGTCGAGTCGCGTGGCCCAGATCACCCGGCTCAGGACGTCGCGCCCGAGCTGGTCGGTGCCGAACCAGTGCGCGGCCGAGGGCGGCTGCAGGCCGATGGCGACGTCGGTGGCGAACGGGTCCTGCGGTGCGATGGCCGGCCCCAGGAGCGCCAGGAGCAGGAGAGCCCCTGCCGGCAACAGCGGAAGCCAGCCGCGCGCGATGGCGAGCCGGTCACGGACAGGGCGAAGCGGCTTCATCGCGCGGCCGACAAGCGCGGGTCGGCCGCCGCGCCTGCCAGGTCGACCAACAGGTTGACACCCGCGAACAGCGTCGCGACCAGCAGCACGAAGCCCTGCACCGGCGCCGGGTCGGAGGCCATGAGCGCGTCGAGCGCGTAGCTGCCGATGCCCGGCCAGGCGAACAGCTTCTCGACCACCACGTTGGCGCCGAGCATGTACGAGAAGACCATGCCCAGCGTGGTGAGCACCGGCAGCAGGGCGTTGCGCAGCGCATAGCCGATGAGCACGCGCCTGCGGGGAAGGCCGAGTGCGCGCGCGGTGCGCATGAAGTCGCTGGCCAGCACCGAGAGCATCGCCGAGCGCGTGATGCGCGCCAGCGGCGCCACCGAGAACAGGGCCATCGACACGCCGGGCAGCAGCAGGTGCGACAGCGCCGAACGCCAGGCGGCGAAGTCGCCCGCGAGCAGCGCGTCGATCAGCAGGAAGCCGGTGCGCATCGGTGGCGGCGCCATCAGGGCGTCGATTCGCCCGACGGGCTCGGCCGCCCAGCCCAACAGGAAATAGAAGGCGTAGATCAGCAGCAGCCCGACCACGAAGGTCGGCGCGCAACTGCCTGCCGTGCCGACCGCGCGGCACAGGTGGTCGATCCAGGAGCCCGGCCGCGGGGGCGCGGGCCCCCCCAGCGGGCGGCCCCGCGCGAGCTGGACAAGGTAGTTCAGCAGTTGCTCGGGCAGCGGGTGGTCGAGCCCGAGCGATTGGCGCAGTTGTGCGATCTCGGCCGGCGTGGCCTGCCCGGACGCGAGGAACGACGCCGCATCGCCGGGCAGCACGCGTGTGAGGAAGAAGGTGAACACCGCAGCGCCGATCACGATCGGCACCGTAGCGAGCAAGCGCCGCACGATCATGGTGAAAGGCGCCGCTTCACGTCCGCGTGAGCGGCCGGAAGTCGACCTGGCCGTGGATGTAGTAGGTGAAGTTCGCGAGATCCGGCTGCAGGGCGACGTCGTAGGAAGGCAGCCATAGCGGGACGATCGGCAGCTCCCGGAAGACGATCTGGATCGCCTGGCGGATCAGCGCGTCGTACTTGGCTTTGTCGGTCTCCCAGCGCGCCTGCTCGACCAGCTTGCCGAGCTCGGGATTCTCGAAGGAGCCGAAGTTCCAGCGCCAGTCGCCCTGGAAGAAGATGCGAAAGAAGTAGTCCGGGTCGTTGAACCAGGCCGAGGAGGTATCGATGTAGAAGGGCAGCTTCTTGTCGGTCTGCAGCGTGCCCCATTGGGCGCCGGGCACCTTCTCGATCGTCACGGCGATGCCGATCTTCGACAGGGCCTCTTGCACCAGCAGCGCGGCCGGCTCGCCGATGGTGGCGTCGCCGACGTTGTAGCTGAAGCTGGTCTTGAATCCCTGCGGATAGCCGGCCGCGGCGAGCAGCTCTCTGGCCTTCTGCAACTGCGTGTCGTACGGGTATGGTTGCGGAAATGCGCTGGTCGCGAGCTTGGCCGACGGGGCGCCGAACAGAGGCTGGCCGTGCCCAAAGCTGGCGCCGCGGAACAGGCTGGTGTAGGGCAACGCATAGGCCACGGCCTGGCGCACGCGCACGTCGTCGAAGGGCTTGGCGCGCGTGTTGAAGGCGATGAATCGAAACGAGTTGGTCACCGGCACCGACACCACCTGCAGCGTGTTGAGCTCCCCGAGCGCGTCGATGTCCTTGGGCGGCAGCTGCAGCGCCACGTCGGCGTCGCCGCGCTGCAAGGCGGCCGAGCGCGTCGCCGCGGTGGGCACGGTGTGGAACACGGCCCGCCGCACGTACGGCAGCGCACCGCTCTTCCAGTCGTCGAAGCGGGCGTAGATCACCTGCTGGCCCGGCGTCCACGTTTCGATGCGATAGGCACCGCCACCGGCTGCGTTGTTGCGCACCCACTCGGCCGCCCACGGATCAGCGGCCGTCGCATGCTTTTTGGCCAGCTCGGCATTGAGCACCGATGCAAAGGTCAGCGCCAGGTTGGGCAGCGTGTAGCGGTCGGCGCGTGGCAGCGTGATCCGCAGGGTGTGCGCATCGACGACGGTGAACTGCGCGGGATCGGTCAGCGATCCGGTGGCCAGTTGGCGCTTGGAGGCCGGCAGGCCGACGGCTCGGTCGAGGGACCATTTGACATCGCTCGCGGTCACCGGCGATCCGTCGTGGAAGCTCGCGTTGCGGCGCAGATGGAAGGTGAGCGTCTTGCCGTCGGCCGACTGCTCGAAGCGCTCGGCCAGCTCGCCCTTGAAGCGCGAGTAGTCGTAGCGGTACACGCCCGAAGGCAGCTCGATGCGGTCGAAGTTGATCAGCCGGTCGTAGATGTTGGTGAAGGTGCCGAGCGACTCGCGGCTCACGCCCTCGCCGTGCGGGTCGCGCGAGTTGGGCGTGCCTTCGGCCAGCACGCGTACTGTTTCCTTTCGGGACTGGGCGTGGGCGAGCGGAAGGGTGGCGGGCAGGGCGGCCAGGAAGCCGGCGCCAGAGCCGACCCGGAGCAGATGACGTCGTTGCATGGGAGTTTCGATCCAGAGGGTGAAGAAGGGGCCGGGCTCAGAGCGAGGCGTGGCGGTGCGGCTCGGTGCCGTTCAACCAGAAGTCGCCGACGGCATGGAATTTCCAGCGCAGCGGGTCATGCACGGTGTGGGTGCGGGCGTTGCGCCAATGGCGGTCGAGGTTGTGCTCGGCCAGCGTCGACTGGGTGCCTGCGAGCTCGATCAGGCTGCTGCTGGCGTCGAGCGCGATCTGCGTGGTGGCGACCTTCGCCTCCGCCACGGCGATTGACGCCTCGGTCACCGACGCCGCACCGGCGGCGTCGCGCGCCGTGTCGAGATGGCGGGCGGCCCGCTCCTGCAGCAGTTCGGCCGCGTGCAGCCGGATCACGAGTTCGCCGATGCGCGACAGCGTGAGCGGGTCCTGGGTGGCGTGCGCGACGCCGCTGTCGGCCCAGGGCCGCGCGCGCTCGCGCACCCAGTGACGCAGGTCGGAAAGCGCCGCGCGCGCGATGCCGAGGTCGATTGCCGCGTGCAGCAACTGGGCGAAGGCGCCATGAATCGTGGGCGGCTCGAACAGGCGGTGCCGGGCCACAACCTGCAGCGGCGTGACGGCGACGTTGTCGGCGATCACCGTGCCGCTGGCCGTCGTGCGCTGACCGAAGCCGTTCCAGTCGTCCTCGACCGTGAGGCCGGGTGCGTGGCGCTCCACGTACACGAGCACCTGCCGGTCCTCATCGTCGAGGGCCGCCACCGGGACCCAGTGAGCGAACAGCGCGCCGGTCGAATAGGCCTTGCGCCCGTCGAGGCGCAGGCCGTCGGGCGTGCGGGTCAGCCGGGTCTTGACCACCTTGGCGTTCGCGGTGCCGGTCTCCGAGACGGCATTGCCGAAACGGCGCCCGGCGAGCGCCTCGGCGAAGAAGAAGCGCTGCTGCTCCGGGGTGCCGACCAGCCGGATCGCATCGACCAGGCAGTGGTGGTTCTGCGGGATCTGGCCGATCGCCGGGTCTGCCTCGGAAATGAGGGCCGTCACCTCGGACAAGGTCACGTGCGACACGGCCGGCCCGCCGAAGGCGCGCGGCACGGTGAGGCCCCAGAGGCCGCTTTGCGCGTAGAGGTCGATCTCGGCGAAGGGCAGGGCACGCTGCCGGTCGCGCTCCGCCGCGCCGGGTGCGAAGCGGGTGGCCAGTTGACGGGCGACCGCCAGGGCCTGTGCGTCGTTACGGATCAGGGTGGCGGTCGGCGCATCGGCGGTGGCGTGGGAGGGGAGAGCGGACACGGGGTCTTTCGGAGGTTTCGAGTGGCGCGGCGTGTGGCGATTCAGGCTCGCGCTGCGTTGCGGCGCCAGGCGGCGCCGGGATGGGGGAGGGCGAGCCGCGCCGGGCCACCCAGCAACTTCTCGCGCAGCGTGCCGGGCGCGTAGGCGGGCTTGAATCGACCGCGCGCCTGCAACTCGGGCACCAGCAGGTCAGCAATGTCGGCGAATCCCTCGGGCGTTACGGTGCGCACGAGATTGAAGCCATCGACGCCTGTCGCATCGGCCCAGTCGATGAGTTCGGTGGCGACGGGGCCCGGTGCGCCGACGATCGGCGTGAAGCGCCCGCCGAGCGTCATTTCGCCGAGCAACCGGTTGACCGTCCAGGCGCCTGTGGCGCTGCCGCGGGTGATCGCGTGGTGCGCCGACTGGATCGCCTCACCGCCCGTGGGACGGATCGGCTCGTCCCCTTCGTAGCGCGACAGGTCGATGCCGGTGGCGCTGGCGAACTGGGCCAGTGCCGCACGCGGCTCGGCATAGCGACGGTAGTCGGCGAGCTTGTCGTTTGCCTCGGTCTCGGTCTGTCCGACGATCACTTCCAGGCTCGTGAGAATGCGCACGGCCGCGGGGTCGCGGCCGGCCTCGGCGATGCGTTCGCGCAGCGTCTTCACCAGGCCGGCGGTGGCTGCCCGCCCCTGGTTGGGGATGAACAGGCACTCCGCATGCCTGGCCGCGAAGGCGATGCCGCGCGCGGAGGCCCCGGCCTGGTAAAGGACCGGCGTGCGCTGCAGCGACGGCTCGCTCAGGTGGATCGCGTCGATCTGATAGTGTGGGCCGTCGTGCCTCACGCTGTGCACGCGCGAGGGCTCGGCATACACACCACGCAGCGCGTCGGCCACGACCGCATCGTCGTCCCAACTCGTCTCCCACAGCTGGTAAACGACGTCCATGAACTCGTCGGCGCGCTCGTAGCGCGCATCGTGGCCGGTCAACACGGTGTTGCCCGTGGCGCGCGCGCTGCTGTCGAGAAAACCGGTCACGATGTTCCAGCCGAGGCGCCCGCGCGACAGGTGATCGAGCGTCGACATGCGTCGCGCGAACAGGTAGGGCGTCTCGTGGCTCAGGTTGACGGTGATGCCGAAGCCCAGGTGCTCGGTCACCGCGGCCATGGCTGGCACCAGGACGGCCGGGTCGTTGGACGGCAACTGGATTGCGTGTCGCAGGGCGGTATCGGCGCTGCCGCCGTAGACGTCGTAGACGCCCGAGGTGTCGGCCAGGAACAGGCCGTCGAACAGGCCGCGTTCGAGCGTCCGCGCCAGATCCTGCCAGTAGGCGATGTCCTTGTAGTCGACGGCGCGATCGCGCGGATGACGCCACAGCCCATGGGCGAGGTGGCCGACCGTGTTCATGTCGAACGCGTTGAGCAGCAATTCCGAGCGTGCCAAAACAAGTCGTCTCTCTGGAAAAATGAAACAGGTCACCGCTGCAGCAATGAGGAGACACGTTCGCGCAGCCCGTTCGGCATCCGCGACTGTAGGTGCGAGGCCGGTCGCGGCCAACAACGCTTTGCGCATGTGCTCATGCGCAATGGGAGCAAGAGGGTGGGCCGAAAGGGGTAGTTGTTCTGCACGCGTCGGGCCGCATCGCGCACCACCCTGCGTGCTTCGGCGAAGGGTCTGGTCAAGGCAAGTGCGTTCGAGGCGGTCGCTTGCGCGGCGGCATCGCGCACCAGGGGCGACGCGAACGCCTCAATGAACGAATAGTCGCACCCTGCGCTCGCATATCGATTCGCGCTTTTCTTCTTTGCGTCCGGCGTCGTGCGTCGGTAGGGTCACTTCCTTTGCATTGCGAGGCTATCGACCATGGGCGCCAGAGACTTCGAACGGCAGGTTTTGTCAGGGGCTGACGGCGCCCTCAAGCACCAGGCCGACGTGCTCGTGATCGGCGGCGGACCTGCCGGCGCCTGGGCCGCGGTGAGCGCGGCGGCGCAGGGCGCGCGCGTCGTGCTGGCCGACAAGGGCTTTTGCGGCACCTCCGGCGCGACGGCGCCCTCGGGCACCGGCCTGTGGCACGTGGCGCCCGAGGGCGAGGCGCGCGAGGACGCCAAGGCGAGCCGCTTCGCCATGGGCGGCCAACTGGCCGAGCACGCCTGGATGGACCGGGTACTCGCGCAGACCTGGGACAACGTCGAGCGGCTCAAGGACTGGGGCTATCCGTTTCCGGTCGACGACCAGGGCGCGCTGCGCTGTACGTCGCTGCAAGGCCCCGAATACATGCGCCTGATGCGCAAGCGCGTAAAGGAATCGGGCACGCGCATCTTGGACCACAGTCCCGCACTCGAACTGCTGGTGGACGCCGGTGGCACCGTCTGCGGCGCCACCGGCGTGAACCGCCAAAGCGGCGACACCTGGGTGGTGCGCGCCGGCGCGGTGGTCCTCGCGACCGGCGGCTGCGCCTTCCTGAGCCGCGCGCTCGGCTGCAACGTGCTCACCGGCGACGGCCAGCTGATGGCGGCCGAAGTGGGCGCCTCGCTCTCCGGCATGGAGTTCTCCAACGCCTACGGGCTGGGCCCGGCCTTCTCGTCGGTCACGAAATCGCTGTTCTACAACTGGGCCACCTTCTACACGGCCGATGGCCAGGCGATCGAAGGCGCCGGCTCATCCAAGGGGCGCGGCGTGATCGCGCAGACCCTGCAGTCGCAGCCCGTGTTCGCGTGCCTCGACCGCGCCGACGCACAGATTCGCGCCTGGATGCGCACGGCGCAGCCGAACTTCTTCGTCTCCTTCGACCGGCAGGGCATCGATCCGTTCACTCAGCATTTCCCGGTGACGCTGCGACTCGAAGGCACGGTGCGCGGCACGGGCGGTCTGCATCTGGTGGACGAGTCCTGCGCGACCTCGGTGTCCGGTCTCTATGCGGCGGGCGACGCGGCCACGCGGGAGCTGATCTGCGGTGGCTTCACGGGCGGCGGCAGCCACAACGCGGCGTGGGCGCTGTCCTCGGGTTTCTGGGCCGGCGCGGGTGCGGCGGCGTTCGGTCGTGACGCGCGCGCCGTCGCGCAGCGCCTGGCCTGGCGCGCGGGGGGCGTTGCGTTGTCATCGCGCGGCGCCACGCCGTTCGACAGCCAGGCGGCGATTCGCGCGGTGCAAGCCGAGGTATTTCCGTACGAGCGCAACTGGTTCCGCGAGGGCGATGGGCTGCGTGATTCGCTCAGGCGACTCGACGCGCTGTGGGCGCGCCTGCGCACAAGCGCGCCGGCCGCCACGGCCACCGAAGCCGTGCGCGCCCGCGAAGCGGCCGCCATGCTCGCCACGTCGCGCTGGATGTATCGCAGCGCATTGCAGCGCACGGAGACGCGCGGCATGCACCGGCGACGCGAACACGGCACGCTCGACCCAGCGCAACGCCATCGGCTGCTCAGCGGCGGGCTCGACGAGGTATGGGTCCAGCACCAGGCCGTGCGCGGCGAGGTGGTCGCATGATCGAAGTGATCAGTACCGAACGCTGCACCGCGTGCAACATCTGCGTCAACGCCTGCCCGACCAATGTGTTCGAGGCCGTCGCGGGCGGCCCGCCCCGTATCGCGCGACAGGAGGATTGCCAGACCTGCTTCATGTGCGAGCTGTATTGTCCGGAAGATGCGCTGTACGTCGCCCCCATCGCCGACCGTGGTGCGACCGCCGAAGAGCGTGATGCCACTGCGCCTGCCCTGATGGGCAGCTACCGCAATGCCATCGGATGGGGCAAGGGCCGCCAGTCGACCGCTTCCGCCGACGCGAGCTTCGAACTGCTGCTTCGCGCGCACTGATCCCTTCCCTTCCACTTCCGTGAGTCTTCCGATGCTCGAATATTCTGGTCGCCGCCGGTTGCTGATTGGTGCGGCAGCTGCAGGCGTAGCGGGCGCACTGCCGAGCTTCTCCATCGCCCAGGGCACGGGCCAGCCGCTGCGCCTGGGCTATATCGGCCCGGGCAAGAAGCCCGCGAATGCCACCGGCTGGGCCTTGCGGCAAGGCCACCTGCAGCGCGAGCTGGCGTCACTGGGCTTCCGGGACGTGACGACCCGCAACTTCCCGAATGGGCCGGACCTGAACGAGGCCTTCCTTGCGGGGGCGCTCGACGTCGGCATCTACGGCGACACCCCCGCCATCGTCGCGCGCTCGCGCGGGCTCGAAGGCCAACTCATCGGCTTCGACGCGGTGGGGATGAACGTCTGGCTGCTGACGCCGCGCAATGGCGCGCGCAGCGTGAAGGCGCTCGACGGCCAGTCGATCGGCGTAGCGCGCGGCTCCTACATGCACCGCTACGTGCTGGGCCTGCTCAAGGAGAACGGATTGCAGAAGTCGGTCAAGGTGATTCACATGTTCCCGCGCGACGGCGAGGCGGCGCTCGACCAGGGTTCGATCGCCGCCTTTGCAGCGCAGATCGACGTCGGGCCGCTGCTGGCTTCGCGCGGCTACCCGGTGATCGACGAGGCCGAGCGCCATCCCACGCTGCGTGGCACGTCGGTGATCGTAGCCTCGAACAAGGTGCTTGCGGCTGCGCCGGGGCTGGCGGCGGCGTGGACACGCGCGCGTCGCACCGCGCTGCAGGAGATCCACCAGGACAGCGCGGCCTACTACGCCTTCCACGCGGACGTCAGCGGCTTCCCACTGGAGGTGGTGAAGGTCTCGCACCCGCTGTCGCAATTCCCTGAAGCGGCCTACCCCGCCGAGGGCATGGCGCTGCTCGACGACGTCAAGAAGTTCTTGCTGGCCGAGAATCTTGTGAGCCGCGACTTCGAACTCGCGCAGTGGCGCGTCAACGACGCCTGAGCGACATCAGCGCTCAGGAGTGGCAGACCAGCCCGTCTTTGAGCAGCGTGATCTCGAACTGCAGATTGCCCGCGCGCGCAGCGCGTGCCGTGGCCAGGGTGCCATCGGCGCGCCATTGGCGCAGCGCCGTGGCCACGTAGTCACGCGACAGCGCATCGCCGTCGGCCAGTCGCACCGAGGCGTCCGAGCGCGCTTGCAGGCCTTGGACCAGCGGTTTGTAGAAGCGCCACTCCTCGTTGCGCATGAGCCGCTCCAGCACTTCACTGTCTTCGGCCAGCGCCGCGCATTCGCCCGCCATGAAGGCCGAGGCCGCATGCACCGACGACGGGTAGCTGCGCGGCTGGGCGCCATAGCGTTGCGCCACAGCGCCCGCGTAGCCGGAGCCTTCGCCGACGCAGACCGATGCGCCGCGCAGGGCGGCCTCGTCCTGCAGCCGGCCGCGCCGCAGGGCTACCACGAGGCCACGGCCCGTGTCGTAGCTACCTGGTGCCGCGGCGATGCCCTGCTGCATCGCGTCATCTCTCGCCACGCCGGCGATCAACAAGTCGATGCGCCCCTCGCGCAATGCGGCTTCACGTTCATCGGGTGCCAGGCCGACCAGCCTGAGCTTCACGCCGAGCGAGTCGGCGAGCCGACGCGCGAGGGTGGCATCGAAGGCATCGGGCTCGGGCGGGGTCGGCGAGTCCGCCGGGGCGGGGCGCGGATATCGACGCACGCCCACGACCAGCTCGCCGCGCGCCACCGCACGGCTCAGCACCGGGCCCTTGGGCCGGCTGGCAAGCGGCGGCGCGGGCTGCAGCCACCGCCGAAGCCATGTCGGCGATGCGGCCACGCCCGGATCGGTGGGGTCCGCGAACGCCGACGAACCGCCGACGGCGCCGAGACCGGCCAGGGCGAGGGTGAGCGCAAGGACAGTGGCAGCGGCGGCCCGGGAGCGCGCCGGGGCAGGCGGCCTGCGTTCATTCATCGAGACTCAACCCCTTGCGCCAGCGCAGCAGGCGGCGCTCCAGCAGCGCGAGCAGGTAGTTCAGCAGCAGGCCGAGCACCGCCAGCATCAGGATGCCCGCATACATGGTCGGAATCTGGAAGGTCTCCTGCGAGTTCAGCGTGAGAAAGCCCAGGCCGGAGTGCGCGCCGATCATCTCGGCCGCCACCAGCGCGGTGATGCTGTAGGCGCCGGCCAGCCGCACACCGGTGAAGATCGACGGCAGCGAGGCCGGCAGCACCACCTTGAAGAAGATGAAGCGGCGCGAGGCGCCCATCGACACCGCGGAGTTCACCAGCAACCGGTCGACCTGCTTCACGCCGCTCACGGTACTCAGTAGCACCGGCCAGAACGCGGCCCAGAAGATGATCGCCACCTTGGAGAGTTCGCCGATACCCAGGAACAGGATGAAGACCGGAAACAGTGCGAAGGCCGAGGTCTGGCGAAAGAGCTGCAGCACCGGATCGACGATGGCGGCCAGCCGCTTGAAGCCGCCGATCAGCAGCCCGAGCACCACGCCCGCGCTGCTGGCGAGCACCAGCCCCCACAGCGAACGCTGGAGGCTGGCCGCCACGTGCTTCCACAACTGTCCGTTGTCGAGCAGTTGGCCGATGCTGGCCAGTACCGCCGACGGCGGGCTCAGGTAGGCATCGCTCACGATGCCCAGGCGGGGCAGCGCCTCCCACAGCAGAAGGAAGAGCACGATGCCGATGCCGCGCTCGGCCCAGCGGCCGGCGCTGCGCGCGATGCGAAAGACGCGGCCGGGCGGGCGAACCACCGGCGCATCGAGCACCGCGCTCACGACACCGCTCCTTCGAGCGACTTCGGCCGCGGGCCAGGCTGCCCCGGGTGCCCGAGCTGCACTTCGTCCTTCAGCACTTCCCACGCCCGGTGCCGCAAGGCGGCAAACTCCGCCGTGTGGCGCAGTTCGGCGGAGCGTGGCCGCGCGAGCGGAATGTCGATGATGTCCTTGATGCGACCGGGCCGTTGCGTCATCACCGCCACCCGGTCCGAGAGGTACACCGCCTCTTCCAGGCTGTGCGTGATGAAGACGATAGTCTTGCGGTGCTGCTCCCAGATGCGCAGCAGTTCGCCCTGGAGCACCTCGCGTGTCTGCGCGTCGAGCGCGGCGAAGGGCTCGTCCATCAGCAGCACGTCTGGCTCGTAGGCCAGCGAGCGCGCGATGGCCACGCGCTGCTTCATGCCACCAGAGATCTCGTGCGGGTAGCGCTCGCCGAAGCCGTGCAGGCCGACCAGCTCCAAGTACGACTGCGCACTGCGGCGCCGCACCGTCCTGCCCTGGCCGCGGATCTCGAGGCCCACCGCGATGTTGTCGAGCACCGACAACCACGGAAAGAGCGCATACCCCTGGAACACCACGCCCTGGTTGCGGTTGATGCCGGCAATCGGCCGGCCGTCGATGGTGATGCGCCCGCCCGTGCGCTCGGTGAGGCCGGCCAGGATGCCCAGGAAGGTCGACTTGCCGCAGCCGGAGGGGCCGAGCACCGCCAGGAACTCGCCCTCGCGCACGTCAAGGTCGAAGCCCGCGAGCACCGACACGCGTTCGCTGGCCCCGCGGGCCGCATAGTCCATCCGGAGGTCGCGGGCCGAGATCTTGATGCTCATCGCCTCAGGTCTTCGCCGGTTGTTGCGACGGCTTCTGCGCGAACGGGTTGAACTCGTTCGTGTAGACCTCCTTCACGGCCACCTTGCCGGCCGCGATCTTCCCTTCGGACTGCAGGATGTCGACGTAGTACTGGATCGGCGGCTCGGTCACCACGAGGTCGTCCACGTAGGCGTAGCGATCGACGTTCTTCAGGTCCATGTTGATGCGCTTGGCCACCAGCTTGCGCGCCTCTTCGGTGTTGGCGTTGACCCAGTTGCCCGCCTTCGCGAGCGCGGTGACCACGTCGCGAACCGCCTCGGGATGCTCGCGGATGAAGCGGCCATGGGCGCTGTAGGGCGCCATGCCGCCCAGGCCGCCATCGAGGTCGTAGTCGCTCCACAGCCGCAGCAGCGAGTCCGCGTTCTCCGCCCGACCCGAGAAGGGGGCGTGGATGATGGCCAGGTCGGTGTTGCGCGTGACCAGCGTCTGCTCGGCCTGCTCGTCGGGAATGACCACGAAGTTGATCTTGTTCACGTCCACGCCATGCTGGCGCAGGTACTTCTTGGTGACGAACTCGGCGCAGGCGCCGAAGCTGTTGAAGCCGACCGTCTTGCCTTCGAGGTCCTTCGGCGCACGAATGCCCGAGTCCTTGCGCACGAAGTACTTCATGTGCGGCGCCTCCTGCAGCGTCTTGCCGCCGGCGGCGACCACTTTCAGGTCGGCGCCCGAGGCAATGGCCGAGATAACCAGCGGCACCATGCGGCTGCCGAAATCGATCTCGCCCGTGCCCACCAGCGGAATGATCTGCGGCGCCGCGATCTTGCCTACGTACTGCGGGCGCGTGTTCGTGCCCTCGAAGTAGCCGAGCTGGTCGGCCAGGTAGATCAGGTCGAACGAGGGGTTATCGGGGTACTTGAAGGCGACCTTCTCGCCCGTCTTGCCGACCACCGCAGGGCCGCCGGCCGCCGCGGTCTTGCCGTCGCCGGGCGAGCAGCCTGCCAGCAGCAGGCCACCGAGGCCGCCCGCAGCGGTGAGCGACACGAGGCTCTTGAGCGCCAGGCGGCGCGAAGGCAGCGCGCGGGCGTCGAGGCTGGGAGAAGGCGTCTCGATGGACATGGCGTCGGGCTCCACGAGCAAGGCGCGGAGGATCTGGTTGGGGAGCGCCGATCGTAGGAAGCCCCACCCTCCGCATCAACGAAGAAAAGCGCGCATGCATATGCGGCCTTCGACGTCGGCATTCGGCGCCACGGTGCGCCGGCCGAACGACGCAAACCGGATATGCGTAGACAGAAAACTTCGTTGGGCGCGCGCGGGCCGATGCGTACGCTGGGCGGCGAATTGCCTTCCCGATTCCCTGAAAGTCCCCATGAGCTTCCTCTCTCATCTTCACGTCGACCTCCTCGACACGGCTTCGGCGCCATGAACCTGCGCAGCGCGGGCCGAACCCTGGCGCGCACGGCATGGCAGGCCGTGCCGACCGTCATCGGCGTGATCCTTCTCAACTTCCTCCTGATGCAGTGGATTCCGGGCGACGCGGCGGACGTGGTGGCGGCCGAATCCGGATCGGCCACCGCCGAAAGCATGGCCCAGCTGCGCACGCACTTCGGCCTCGACCTGCCCGTGCTGCATCAGCTGGGCGCCTACCTGAACAACCTCGCGCACTTCAGTCTCGGCGTTTCGCCGCGCTACAACATGCCGGTCGTTTCGCTGATCGGCGCGCGCCTGGGCAACACGCTGCTCCTGATGGTGACGGCGCTGGGCTTCGCACTCGCCATCGGCATCGCGGCCGGCACGCTCATGGCCACGCACGTGGGCCGCTGGCAGGACCGCACGCTTTCGGTGCTGGCCTTGCTGCTCTATTCCACGCCGGGTTTCTGGCTGGGCCTGATGGCGATCGTGCTGTTCTCGGTGCACCTGGGCTGGCTGCCGACCGGTGGTAGCGAAAGCATCGGCGCGGGCTACACGGGCTGGGTGCATGTGGGGATGGGGCGCAGTGTCTCGACCAGCGGACTGAAGAAGCGTTGCAGCAGCGGCGAAAGTCCCAGGGCGAGCCCGAGGGCGATGCCAGCGAGACTGCCGGCGGCGTAGCCGACCAGCATGTAGCCGACGGTGTTGCCCAGCAGCGCCGGGAATTCGCCCGAAGCCATGCCGTCGCGCAGTGCCATCAGCACGAGGCTGAAGGGCGGCCAGTTGCGGCTCTGGACCCAACCGAGCCTTGCGGAGGCTTCCCAGAGCGCTAGCAATGCAAGCACCAGAAACGCACCGGAGGCCGCGAGCGCCAACCGGCGCGACGCGGGGGCGCGTGTGAGGATCGAGGTGTTCGAGGACATGGCCGCGCTCACGCCTGGTGTCCGCGCCAGGGCAGCGCACGGTTCTCGGCCCACTCGAAGGCGGCATTGAGCAGCAGGCCGAGCACGGCAAGAACCACCAGCCAGGCGTACATCTTCTGGATCTGGAAGGCGCGCTGCATGTCCAGGATCAGGAAGCCGACGCCGTTCTCGCCGGCCAGCATCTCGGCCACGACCACCAGCGTCAACGCCAGGCCGAGGCTGACGCGCATGCCGGTCGCCACCATCGGCAGCGCCGCCGGAAGGACCACCTTGAAGACGACGGCGAGGCGCGTCAGCCGCAAGGTACGGGCCGTGTTCAGCAGCACCGGATCGACGCCGCGCACACCCTGCAAGGTGTTGATGAGCACCGGAAAAAAGGCCGCGAGGGCGACGACGAGAGCATCGTTTCGAGTCCGATGCCGAGGAACAGGAAGAGCGGCGGTATCAAGGCCGGCTTCGGAATCGGCCGCACCAGTTCGATCAACGGCTCCATCAGCCGGTGGACGGCGTCGCTGCGCCCCATGGCCACGCCCAGCGCGATGCCGCAGAAGCAGGCGATGGTGTAGCCGGCTGCCATCAGGCCCAGCGTCTGCAGCAACGGCTGGACCAGAGACTCGCTGCGCACGATGTCCGCCAGCGTGGCCAGGATCACCGAAGGCGCAGGCAGCAGCGCCGGATTGAAGAAGCCGGTGCGCCCCAGTACTTCCCAAGACGACAAGGTCAACGCGACCGCGGCCACCCCAGGGGCCCAGCACCGCCACCGCAGCGCGTTCATGATCTCTGCCCCCGATTCAGCAAACGCTCCATGAGCGAATGACGCAACGCGAGGAAGCGCGGTTCCTCACGGCTGGCGATGGCGTCGCGTGGATGGGGAATGCCGGTTTCGATGATCTCCTCGATCACGGTCGGCCGCTTGGAAAGGATCGCGATCCGGTCGGAAAGAAAGACCGCTTCGTCGACATCGTGCGTGACCAGAATCACGGTCAATGCATGCTTCTGCCAGAGTTCCAGCACCAGTGCCTGCAATTCGACGCGGGTCAGTGCGTCAACAGCGCTGAAAGGCTCGTCGAGCAATAGCACGCGCGGGTTCGCGGCCAGAGCCCGTGCGATCGCCACGCGTTGCTGCATGCCGCCCGAGAGCTGCCAGGGATAGCGTTTCTCGAAGCCCGCCAGTCCGACCAGGCCCAGGTACTCCGAGGCCCGTTCGCGCACCTGCTGGCGCGAATAGGCGGCGTCGGACTCGAAGGCCAAAGCCACGTTCCCGGCCACCGTGCGCCAGGGCAGCAGCGACTTGGCGTACTGCTGGAACAGGTAGACCATGCCTTCCGGCGGCCCAAGCACCGGACGTCCGCGAAAGTGCACCTGCCCGGTACTGGGCGCCATCAGCCCGGCGATGATCTGCAGCAAGGTCGATTTCCCGCAGCCGGAAGGCCCGAGGATGGCCAGGAATTCGCCAGCTCGAACTTCGAGTTCGATGTCGCGCAGCGCCAGCAATTCGCTCTTGCCGCTGTCGAAGGTCTTGCCGACGTGAGAAAGCCGGATCGCGTCGCGTGCCGGATGCGCGCTGGGCTCCTTCGATTGGCCCGGCATCGTCACCCGCACGGCGCTCAGTTGTGGGTTCTTCATGGTGTCGCCTGCAATTCGAAGTCGGATGTAGGGGTGCGCGGTGCGTTGGCTTCGAGCGCCCTTTCAAGGGCGTGCCCCAGAGCGAGAAGCCGCGCATCGCGGCCGTGCGGCGCGTCGAATGCGATGCCGACCGGCAGCCCGGCCTTCGTCATGCCCGCTGGCAGCACCAGGCAGGGCAAAGCCGCGATGCTGGCCGGAGACACGTTCTGCCCGAAGGCCTCGCGCGCACTCATCGAGAAGCCGTCGTCCCGGGCGACATCCGGTGCCGGCGATACGCGGGCGCCTCCCGTTGCGGCGACGGGTGCGGCGATGCGCAGCACTGGATGCATGAGCGCCTGCACGCGGTGCTGCACGAAGTAACGATGCATCGCTTCGCTCAGTGCCATGCGGCGCCGAAGGGCTGCGTGGTAGGCCTGACGCGATGCGTCGGTGCCGATGCCGCGCTGGCCGGCGAGCAATGCCTCGGTCAGGTCGGCGCCGGCGAACCTGATCAAGTGCTCCATCGACACGCCGCCGGCGCGCGCCGCCAGCCAGTCGGGCAGCGCGGTCGCGGACTCGTGGCTGATCAGGACGGGGGCGATGCCTTCGGAGAGTTCCTGCAAGCGCGGAAGGTCCGCCTCCACCCAGGTCACGCCGTGCGCCGCGAGGCGTTGGCGCGCCTCGCGGAACACGCTTTCGACCTCCGGTTCGAGGCGCGACAGGTAGTAGTGCGGCGAGATGGCGATGCGCACGCCTTCGAGCGTGTTCACGGGCGCTTCGGCAGGTTGGCCCGCCATCACCGAGTCCAGCAGGGTCAGGTCGGCTGCGCTGCGCGCGATCGGGCCCAGGGTGTCGAGCGTGTGTGACAGCGGCACCATGCCTTCGGTCGGATAGCGGCCGACCGAGGGCCGAAAGCCAGCCACCCCGCACAGTGCGGACGGGATGCGGATTGAGCCGTTGGTGTCGCTGCCGATGGCGGCGGGCACCATCATGGCGGCCACGGCCGCCGCGCTGCCGCCGCTGCTTCCGCCGGCCAGGTGCTGCGGCGCGTGCGGATTGCCGACACGGCCCGAGTGCGGGTTGTCGCTGGTCCAGCCCATTGCAAGTTCGTGCATCGAATTCTTGCCCAGCAGCAGCGCACCCTGGGCGAACAGCCGTTCCGCGACACCTGCATTGCGCCTGCTGTGCGCATCGGCCAGGGCCGCGGTGCCGGCGCTGGTCGGGAAGCCGGCGCTGGCGATGTTGTCTTTGAGCGCGAGCGGAACGCCATGCAGCTGGCCGAGCGGCCCGCCGGCGGCACGTGCCAGGTCGGCCCCTCTCGCCGCCGCCAGCAATGCAGGCCCATCGACATGGACGAAGGCGTTGAGCCGGGCGCCGTCGCGGCAGCGCCGGAGAAGCGCCGCAGCATAGTCCTCCGACTTTAGCGAGCCTGTGCGCAACAGTGAAGCGGCCTGCACCAGCGTGAGCGCATGCAGCGCGGCCGCCGGGTCACCGGATCGAGCGGTGGCCATCAGCCCCAGACCACCGCGCCGTTCGCATCGACGCCGATTTCGCGCGGGCCATCGGCGCTGGCCGCACCGTCCGTGGTCGCGCTCTGCGAGATCCCCTGGATGGCGATCGCCTTGGCAGGCTTGCCGGCCGTTCCAGCCAGTCGCTTGCGCTTGAGCGTCTGGTTGGGTTCCGAGTGGTAGTAGCGCTCGACCGCCTCGATGTCGGCAAATTCGATGATGATGAGGCGCTTGGGATGCCAGTCGCCCTCGATCGGTCGGTAGTCGTTGCCGCGTACGAGAAATCGGCCGCCAGCGGCCACCACGTGCTCGGTGACCTCCCGCTCGTATTCGGCCAGGCTGGGGCCGTCTTCCACGTCGAGCTCAATCACGAAATATGCAGTCATCTGTCGATCCTTGAAGTTCCGGAGCGCGCACTGTCGGTGTGCGCGCTGTTGCAGGGGAACTTCAGTTTCGGCTTCGTGACACCTCGGCGTCAAACTGCCGGACCAATACGCCAAATAGCGAAACGCAATGCGCTTGGGGCGAAGTGGAAGCGAGCGGCTGGACAGGCAATCGGATTGCGCTCAGCTGCGTTACTCGCGTCGGTTGGCGAGCGCTCGGCGGTGGCGCGTGGCTACCGAGTAGCCGTCAGTCCGTCGACTGCGATGTCGTAGTGGCAGGCAATCCAGTGGGCCTCGCCCACGGCCCGCAGCACCGGCCGCTCGGCCGCGCAACGTGTTGTGGCGTGCGGGCAGCGCGACTGGAATCGGCAGCCGGCCGGCAAGTCGATCGGCGAAGGGATTTCGGCCAGCGCCAGCGCGGCGGGTGCACACTCGACCCGGCTTTCGCTGGAGGCAACCAGTGCGCGGGTATAGGGATGGCGCGCGCTGCCGACCACCGCTTCGCGGGTGCCCGGCTCCATGAATTCACCGAGGTAAAGCACGCCGATCTGATCGCTCATGTAGGCCACCACGGCCAGGTCGTGCGAGATCAGCAGGTACGTCAGGCCGCGCTCGCGTTGCAGGTCTTTCAGCAGGTTCAGGATCTGCGCCTGGATCGACACGTCCAGCGCCGACACCGGTTCGTCCAGCACCAGCGCCTGCGGCTGCAGGCCCAGCGCGCGTGCGATGGCCACGCGCTGTCGCTGGCCGCCGCTCAGTTCGTGCGGGTGCCGGCGCGCCATTTCGGGCGCCAGGCCTACCAGCGTCAGCAACTGCCCGGCCCTGGCCAGCACATCGCTACGCGCGACCAGTCCGTGCACGCGCAGCGGCTCGCCGATGATGTCGGCGATTCGCATCTGCGGACTCAGCGAAGAGTACGGGTCCTGCAGCACCGGCTGCACCGTCCGGTGGAACGCCTTGCGGCGCGCGCCGCGAAGGTCGGCCAGGTCATGGGCCCCGACCCGGATGCGGCCGCCGCTCGTCGGCTCGGCTCCCAGGACCAGGCGCGCCAGCGTGCTCTTGCCCGAGCCGGATTCGCCCACCAGGCCGAAGGTGGTGCCCGCCGGCACCTCGAAGCTCACGCCCGGCCCATTCCATTATGTCGACATCCCGCTTGCCGCTGCGACCTACGACGAACAGCGAGACTGCCACTACGACAAGGACATGCGACGCGTTCCAGAAGCGACGTGCGTCGTGGCCAAGATCTTGGAAAACGTGCGCATATTTGGCGATCGTGGCAAGGCCGACGCGGATCGGCTGGTAGCGTTGAAGTATGTGGTGCACTTGGTAGGCGACATCCACCAACCGATGTATGCGGTGGACAACAATGATCGCGGCGGAAACAGCGTGGGCGCCATTTACTTCGGCCAGAGAACCAACCTGCACGCTGTGTGGGACGGCGGCATTATCCGGCCTTCTACATCGGCCCTACGTAGGGCCTGAGGACACACTTCCGACGGAGAGCTGCGCGCAGGACTTCTACTGCGCGGCCCTGTTTCGCGCATTGAAATATCCCAAGGGCTTCGTGGGCGTCTTCGGCAGTTCTGCAAGCGACAGCAGGAGCACTTTGGCCGACCCGCGGCTGGCCGCGACCAACGATCACCTGTACGCAGGTATCTACGAATTTGCGAGGAAGTGGACGGCTGCCAGGGGAGCGGACTATCCGATCCTGACCGGCGCTGGCCCGGGTTTGATGCGTGCGGCCAATGCAGGCGCCGTGGACGCGGGTGGAGCGAGCATCGGGTACACGACCTACTACGACCCGCAGCACAACTACATGCAGCGTTTCAAAAGAGCGCCGACGGCAAGCTCCTGGTCACTGACGGGCTGATTTTCACGAGCGATGTTGCGCGCGAAACTTCCCTGCTCTCGCACTCGAAGGTGATCGTCATCGCCCCAGGCGGCTCCGGCACAAGCTGGGGGTTGTTCCAGGCCCTGGACACGCTTCGCAACAAGCAACTCACCTCGGCCCCGATGCTGTTGGTTGGCGAGGCCCGCCACTGGGGCGTCTTTTGCGACTGGGTCGACGACATGAATGCGCGCGGCACGCTGGCTCGCGAAAAATTCGATGCGGTTGCGCGTCGCGTGGATGATCTGAAGGTTTTGGTTGATGTCGTGACCGCCGTGCTCGACCCGACAACCGGAGGGCAGGCATTCAAATCACTGCCAACATGCAGCGGCACGCCGAAGCCCTGAGACTGCTGCCGGCCAAGTGTGATCTACGCCGACCCGGCCAGGGTCCGCAAGGGTATCGCGGAGAACGCAATAAGCCACACACAGGCCCCGGCCCTGAAGGGGGCGACGTTTCGAGCATCCACCGCTGCGCGCCCGAAAACCCTGTCAGCAAAGCTCGCGATCACGAAGGCCGTGGGAGGGCGCGTCCATCGGCGCCGCGGATCCGCCGATTACGCCGGGTGCGCAATACCGACTTCGAGCGATTTCGGCGCCACCGGCGCCCTTGAGTTCGGCGCGCCGCACGAGTGCCGCTCGAAAAAATTCTCGAATCACAATTATGTATGATGGTATCATATAAGATACTGATGGAAGTCATTTTCTACGCTGACAGCAATGGTGATGAGCCGTTGACAAAATGGCTGCACAAGCTGCGGGATGTACAGGCGCGCGCCATCATCTTGGCCCGCCTTCGTCGAATTGCAACGACCGGGGTTCTCGGCGACTACAAGAGCGTCGGAAAAGGCGTGGGCGAACTGCGAATCGATCATGGCCCGGGCTACAGGGTGTATGCCTATCGAGACGGCCCGTTGGTCCTGCTGCTTCTGTCGGGGAGCTCCAAAGGCGATCAAAAGACTGCCATTGCCCAAGCAGTTGCGTATTTGAAGGACTGGAAGGAAAGGAACGCATGATGTCAACGAGCAAGAAGTCTGCCGGCCGTCGGCTGGATGAAGTCGTGGGGGAGTTTCTTCAAACCCCCGATGCGCGGGCCGCCTACGTGGAGGCTGTGCTTGCCGACGGCGACTTGGCAACGCTGCGAGCGGCGCTGCGCGACGTGGCGCGTGCACAAGGCATGGCGGATGTCGCGCGGCGCGCCGGAGTGGGCGAGAAGTCGCTCTTCCGCGCTTTGGGCGATGCAGGCAACCCGCGTCTCGATACGTTGTACAAGGTGCTGGCTGCCACTGGCATGCGCCTCCACGTCACTGCTGCGTGATTGGAGCGCGCTGAGCTGCAATTGCGGCGTGAAATCTCCAGGCGGGCGCTGCGCATCGGGCATGCGCTGTCGCCGGACGACATGATCATCACGAACGGCTGCACCGAAGCCGTGACCCTGGCGCTGACCGCCGTCGCCAGGCCCGGCGACACCATCGCGGTCGAATCGCCCACCGATTGCTCCACACGCTGGAGGTGCTCGGCCTGAAGGCCCTGGAGCTGCCCACCGACCCAACCCACGGCGTCAACATCGACGCTCTCGCCCGGCTGCTCGACACCGAACCCGTAGCCGGCTGCATGCTGTCGTCGAGCTTCAGCAACCCCTTGGGCTCATTGATGCCCGAAGCGAAAAAACGCGAACTGCTCGCCGTGCTCGCGCGGCACGCCGTGCCGCTGATCGAGGACGACGTCTACGGCGAAATCCACTTCACCCGCGAAAGGCCCCGGCCCTTCATCGCACTCGACGGTGGCGCCAACACGATTTACTGCAGCTCGTTCTCGAAAAGCCTCGCACTTGGATGCCGCATCGGCTGGATCGTGCCGGGAGCCTTTGCGCAACAAGTGATGGACCGCAAGCTCTCCGGAAGTTCAGCGAGCCATTCGAGGTGGAAGCCTTGACGTTTCAGCGCTGGCCGTCTCGGCGCCCGTGGCCGATCGGCCTACTTGGTGATGTAGCCGCCATTGATGAGGATGGTCTGCCCTGTAATCCACCAGCCGTCGCTCACCAGATGGCGAATGAACGGCACCACGTCCTCGATGTCGGTCGGCCGGTTTTGCTGAACCCAGAGAGCGCCGCCGCCGTCTTGTGGTACGCCACCGCATCGGCACCTTCGGCTGGATAAAAGAACGGCGTGTCCATCGGGCCGGGACCGACCGCAGTCACCGAGATGCCGCGCGCCGAACTCCTTGGAGGCCGCGCGGGTGAAGTGCTCCACCGGTGCCTTCGTGCCCGCATAGGCGGCATAGAACGGTGTGAACGCCCCGAGCAACGATGTGACGACCGTGCAGATCTTGCCGTTGTCGTTGAGATTCTTACCCGCCTCCTTGAGAAAAAAGAAGGCGGTCTTGGAGTTGACCGCCGTCATCTCGTCGTACTCGGCTTCGCTGATCTCGGCCATCGGCTTCTTGAGCACCTTGCCCACAGTGTTGATGGCAATGTCTGGCTTGCCGACTGCGGCGATGGCGTCTGCGAACAACTTCGCGACGGCACCGGCCGTCGTCAGGTCTGCCTGGATCGCCGCGCCTTGCGCTCCTGCGGCCTTGATTGCGGCAACCGTGGCATCGGCCTCGGCCTTGCTGCTCGTGCTGTTGTAGTGAACGGCCACGGCCTTGGCGCCTTGCTGCGCCAGGTCTCGGGCGATCAATCCGCCGAGATTCTTGGCCCCGCCTGCGATAAGGACGGTCTGGTAGCGCGAGTGCGAAATTGTGCGTTTTACCGTCGGCCAGTGAGCGCTCGTAGGCCCGCCCCTTGATTTGATTGAGCAGCACGTTGCGACTCCAGCCAAAGCGTGCGGTCGCCCTCAGGTAGTACAGTCGTTGTGCAGGGTCGTCGAGCTTGGACAGCAGATTGACATGGTGGCCCCACGGCACCGCCTCGACCATTTCTCGCACAGCTTGTGCGAGTTCCGGCTGGTCGGCAGCGATCAACGCCTTGGCAGTTCGTGCATGCTTGGCATCGGGCTTCCTTTCTCGCACAACCTGTGCGAGAAACTCCGGCGCTGCATAGTGCTCGTGGAACTGCCGCATGCGCCACAAACTCGCCGCTGAAAACCCACCGGTCCCGGGGAAAGATGCCTTCAGGTCGCGTGCGAGGCGATCCACCACCGCATCTCCCCACCCCCGGGTCGCTTGCTGTTCGCGGATGGCCTGTCCGATGTCCCAGTACAAGGCCACAAGTTCACGGTTAACTGCTCGCGCGGCGGAAAGACGCGCACCGTCTATTCGGCGTTTCAGGTTTTCGACGAAGCGGGCGTAGTCGAACAGGGTAGGGGCGGAGGTAGTCACCACTCAGATGTAGTTCCTCGCGCGGGGGGTCTTCGCTCGCGCCCCACCAAGGGTACCGGGCTGAATGGGCGCACGCCCGCGGACTTAGCCACACCGAACCAGACAAGGGATCTTGGCCCGAAGGATCCACACGTAGACCCCTTCTCCTCTAGCGCGAAGGCGACACTACCCCGTTCCCCTACTCGATCGACGGTTCAAAACGCAATTATGTAAAGTCCTGCTGGCCTCGCTAGCGCTGCCGCTGGCGGAGGGCAGTGCCTTGTCATGATAGCGAACGAAGGCCTGCTGTGCAGTTGCAAAGCGGTCATTCAAGTCGATGAGATTTTCTTTAGCGGTGGCAATCCACCTGCCCAGCAATGCTGCAAAAGTCAGCCGTTCAACAGCCGCCCTGATTGGGGTTCAGCGATAGTAGGCGATGAAAACAATCGTGGCAATGCACATGACCGTGTTGCCGATGTGCACGAGCAGCAAGCCGTTGAATTTTCGACCATTGTTTTCGTAGATGCTGGCCGACATCGTGATATTGGCGAGCACCCAAGCGCCCCACGTCCAGAGGTTGTACTGACTCGAGTTGGCACTGGCGACTATCGTGAGAATCGTCGGCACGTACGTAAAGACGCGAATGCTGCCGAAGAGGTTGGTCGCCATCTCCAGTAAGCGCCGATATGCCGAAGAATTCGGCCTTCTCGTTTCCAGCACCAGCGCGCGGGCCTCGTGGCGGGCCTTGCGCTTCATTTGCGTCCAGATCCGACGAGGAACTATGTACCAGCCATCGTGATCGAGGGCGTCCTGAATCGACCTTGGCTGAAGAGCCCCAAGCGCGCCGACGCATTCCTCGTGCGTGCCACGCTGACGAACCATCCAATCTTCGTTGTGCGCGAGCACGTATTGAACCCGTTCGTTCAGTGTTTGCTGAAGCGACATTCCGCGAAGGCCTTTGGACCGAGACTCGGGCGACTCGTCAAGGTCGTGCACTGGCAGGCTAAGGTCAGAGGCGGGCGGTGAAAAGGGAATCTTCACTGGCCGACGATTACCTGGTCACGGAGCGCCGCGAGTTCATCGCATGGGGCCGGGGCAAGGACATGGACGCCAACGGTGTGCGGCAGTTGATAACAGTTGCATCAAGGCGCAAACTCGGCCTCGATGAAGTACCGCTGCTCCGCGAGCCACGCGCGCATGCGCCCCGAATCGCCGTCGAACATGCGGTCCTCTGAGAACTTCTTCGTGTAATCGCACCGGTATGTGTCGTCCACGCTCAACTGCTGCCGCAATGCGCGCCGCTCGCACTCGTAGATCACGGACGTGAGGCGTTGAGGGGTCGACTTTCCTGCGTCGAGAGGCACAATGGGCGCAAGCTGCCGTTGGGAGTGAGCGGCTGTATGCAGAAGCACAAGAAGAAGAACTGTTGGCAACTTGACCATGACAAAGCTTTCTTTTTGGGGGTGAGCCTGTGAAGGCAGAGCGCTGCCGTACGCCAATCGTTCGCATGCGAGCCCGGAGGACAGCCGTACGGCATGCATGACGCTACCTCGGTCATTCGCCCAGCACGCACAGGCGATGCCACTGCACGACGCGATGACCGCAGTACTGCGCGACGATGCGGCTGACCTGTTCCGCGTGGTCGGACACGTCCCAGCGCCTGTCGACCCATTCCAGCGCCTCATAGAGGTCGTTCGAATCGCCCGTCAGGTCGTACCTGTCCATCAGGGCGCTGCTGAGTTCGAGGTTGGAGCGTTCGTCACCGCTCGCCGCCTGGTGGCGCAGTGAATCGAAGCGGGAATCCGTGGCAACAGATGTGGCGCCACCGTTGGGCAGAGGACGCTTCATCGCTGCCTCGACATGCCCGGTCGGACTGCGCCAGGCAAGCGCCAACAGAACGCAGGCGAGCAGCGCCACGACGTAGCGTGGGGAGGTCCGCCATGTGGCAGTGGTCAGGTATCGAAGGGATCGATCGAACATTGACAAGCTCTCCTTAAGATAAGAGGCCCTATGTGAAGTTGAAGCAACCTTGGTTCATCAAAAAGCCAAGAACAAGCAATAAGGCCTCAGGCTTGATGCATGCTCTGAAGGTTGCGTTTTCAAAGCCGCACGAACGCCGTGGCCGACGCCCGGCGCGCCTTCAGAGCACCGGCGGCAGCGCGCGGCGCGTCTCCTGCGCGCGTTCCCAGGCAATGCTGCGGCGCTCCAAGTCGGCCGGATCTGTGGCTTCGCCGAGGAAGCGGTCGCGGGCCAGTTCGGGGTCCGAGCCAGCCACCCACTGGGTCGCGTGGGTCACCGCCTTGTGCAGTTCTCCCATCAGCGTGGAGGCTTCTGGCACGCGCGGTGTGGTCTCGTGGTCGGCGTCCAGGACTTCGAAGTTGGCGACGGACGGGATGGTCTTGGCGGTGATCATGAAAGTCTCCTTGGGTTGAACAACGGAACGATCTGCGGTGGCTATCCGTTGAAGGCATGGTCGTGGTGCCTGAGCTGCCCGGCGCGCCAGCGTTCAATACTGACCGGCGGGCCCTGGCGTCGTTGTGAGATGACTCAAGCAGACGGCCGCCGACCGGGCCGCGCTTGCGAACAGGCCTCCGCCCCAGTCAGGTATGCGTTGGATCAGGCCCGGGCGCGCGCACGGCAGCGCCAGAAGCAGGCCGTGGACAACCTTGAGGAGCCCCACCAGGTGCGTCGGCCCGGTGGGCCGTCGAGCAGTTGCGACTCCGCTGGCAACTGCCCTACTTTTCGTAGCGCACGACGCCGTCCCATCGGGACAGCTGCTCCGGGTCTTCCAACTGTCTGCACTGTGCTTGCAGCCAGAGCACGCGGGGATCGTCTGCCCACGCGGGCGCGCCAATCGCCGCTTGGAGCTCTTTCAGATCGGCTATCTGGCGCACCCCTTCCAGCATGCACAAAAGGGCCTCCCAGCGTGCTGCATGGCCGGCCGACGACAGGCTTCGTGTGGGATCGAGCACCTCATAGACATTGACGAGGGTTTCCATGCCTGCCAAGGCCACGCGGGCTGCACGAACAAATGGCGTGCGTTTCACGTCCAGAAGCCTGGCCACCTCTTCGGTGACGAGCAGCGGCGCGTCGAGTCGGCCGGGTTTGGTGAGCGTCTCCACACGGGATGCGCAGTTGACCGAAGTGCCCAGCAACCCGTACTTGAAATGCCGGCTCGATGTCATCGAACCGGCCAGGACCTGCCCCTTGGCAATGGCGATGCCACAAACCGGGCCGGACGGCGACGACAAGGACTGCAAAGAGGTTGTCTTCAACTGCTCCAGAATCCGCAGCGCGCAGTCAACCGCCAGTCGGGCCTGGCCGGGTTGCTCGAACGGCACCCCCCAAGCGGCGAAACAGCCATCGCCCTGGTAGTCGATCACCGTTCCTTCGTGGGCAAAGACTTCCCGCGAGACGATGTCCATCGTGCTTCGGAGTTCTTTCTGCCATCGAAGCAAGTCTGTCGCCGCCGCCTCGGTGGAAAGGCAGAAACCTCGAAGGTCGAAGATCAGACTGGTGGCCTCCATGATGCGAGGGTCGCCTTCGGCACTCGAGCGTCCGCCAGGGCGCATCAGCAGATCAACGACCTTGGGCGAAAAATACTGGGTCAAATGGGCCTGCCTTTGGGCCACCAGGTGCTGGCGCGTGAGCGTGCTGACTAGGCTGAGGTAACCGGCAGCGATGTCGGTGTTGTTGTTCGGCAAGGTTTGCTCGCCGACGACATAGATCACGATGGGCTCGCCGGCGGTGCTGCGCTCGATCAGGCAGGCCCCGACCGTTCGCGTCGTGTCGTGCACGGTGGCATCGATTTCGGTTGAGGTGGCGTGGTTGAAAAAAGCGACCGAGCCGTCAAGGTGGAGCGCGCCGCCGATGACTCTACGACTGAGCACCGGTGCGCGTTCTCCGTTCAGTGAGTACGTTGCGAGCATGCGCGACGACTCCATGCTCTCCGGATGCGCTTCCACGACATAGGCCGAACTGACGACGGGCGCGAGCACTTGCACCAGAAAGGCGCAAGCCTTCTGCAGCACCTCGCCTTCGGCATGTGCCTCACCGAACAAACGAGGCAGTTCCAGCGCCGATTTCAGGATCAATTGCGGGTCCAGCGTCGCGAAGTTGACCGCCGTCAGCTTGAGCTCGGTGGCCAGCGTCTGCTCGATCTGGCCCCCGAGCTCAAGCACCCGCAGGCGCAGTGGTCCGACCCGCAACTCGTCGTGCAGACGCAGCGCACAACGCTGTCCATGCCCGAGCTTCATGCCATTCACCAGGGTTCCGACCTTGCTGCGATCCTCCATCACCCAGCCTCGTGCGGTAGGGACGAGCTGGGCATGTAGCCGAGACACGCTGCCCTGGTCGGCGTCGATCTGGATCTGGCAGCCGGGCGCGCGCCCGATCGTCACAGGTTCAGCGGTGCGGAAGTCCAGGCGCTTGACGGCACCCGCAGCAGTGGCTTCCAGGATCAGGCGCACGGCACACCCGAGAAGGATGGCGCCGGAGCTGAATCCGTAGCAAAACCCCGTAACTGGTCACAGACTGTGTCGATGTTCATTGATAATGATTTAAGCATTCCATGGTGGTTGCGAAGGCGTCATGTCACAAAAAGAAACTGAACCAGCCCGACTCGATCTCACGGTCGAGGGTCGCGGCGGGTCGTTTCTGGAAATGCTTCAGCAAGCGTCGCCGATCCCCGGGGCGCAGTTGTTGGCCTCGGGCTTTAGACCGCCGCCCGGAACCAGCGTGCTTGACGGCAGATTCAGCATCCGGCGCCAAATCGGCGAGGGCGGCATGGGGGTGGTGTTCGAAGCCTATGACAACCTCAGGCGCAGCGTCGTTGCGATCAAGACCCTGAGTTGGCTCGACCCGGGCAGCGTCTACCGGCTGAAGAACGAGTTCCGTTCTCTGGCCGACATGAACCACCCGAACCTGTGCCGTCTGCACGAGTTGTTCAGCGACGATGGCTGGTTCTTCAGCATGGAGTTCGTCGACGGCGCCCACTTCGACAAGTGGGTGCGTCCCGACGGACGGCTCGATGAACCGCGGCTGCGCGCCGCCCTGAAACAGTTGCTGCAGGGCGTGATAGCGATTCATGGCGCCGGCATGCTGCACCGGGACCTGAAATCGTCGAACGTCCTCGTTCAAACGGACGGGCGCGTCGTGATCCTGGACTTCGGGTTGGTCGTGGACTGGCATGCCGGCGCGGCCGGGCGCCCGGCGGTCGAAGTCGGCTTCAGCGGCACGCCCGGCTACCTGGCACCTGAGCAAACTTCGAGCGAGGCGAACTCGGCTCCGACGACCGCCAGCGACCTGTACGCGATCGGCTCGATGTTGTTCGTTGCCCTGACCGGAAGGCTGCCGTTCGAAGGGCCGCTCCGCGACGTGCTCGAACTCAAACGGCACCAGGCCGCACCCCACGTGCACAGCCTGTGTGCGGGTGCGCCGCACGACCTTGCCAAGCTGTGCGATGCGCTGCTGCAGCGCGACCCCGCAGCGCGGCTTGATGCGGCCCAGGTGCAGGCAGCCCTTGATTGGGCGGACGCGCCAGGCCAAGTGCCTCCCGTACCGGGCCTTGCACACGCGGAACCGACGGGCATGGCGCTGCGGGCTGACATCCTGCTCGGGCGCGAGAGCGAAATGGCCGCGCTGCACGCCGCCCATGCGTCCATGCTGGCCGGCCGTCCGGTCGCGATGTTTGTCAGCGGCGAATCGGGCATGGGCAAGAGTGCGCTGTTGCATGCGTTTCTCGACCAGGTGAGAGCCAGTGGACGCTCGGTCGCGCTCGAGGGGCGCTGCTACGACCGTGAAAGCGTGCCGTTCAAGGCCTTCGACTCGGTGATGGACGAGCTCAGCAGCCACCTGCACGGGCTGACGCGCGAAGAAGCCGGCGATCTGATGCCGCGCGAGATGTACGCCTTGGCCCGCCTCTTCCCCGTGCTCGAGCGTGTCGACGCCGTGGCCCAGGGGCCGAGGAAGGTCATCCCCGATCTCCAGGAACTGCGTCTGCGCGCGTTCGCCGCGCTGAGTGAACTGCTCGGACGCATGCGCGACCGGCGCCCGTTGGTCATCTTCGTGGACGACCTGCAATGGACCGACAGCGATTCGATCGTCGTCTTCGAGTACCTGCTGAGCCAGCCGGAACCGACGCCGTTCCTGTGGGTGGCGACGCACCGCAGCGAAGGCGCCAAGGACAACGCGCTCTTGCAGCAAATCCTGGGTATCGCAGCCAAAAGTCCGCGGGTCGAGTGCCGCTCTCTGCACGTCGGCCCATTGCCGCCGGCAGTTTCGGTGCTGTTGGCGCAGCGCCTGCTCGGTTCGGCCAGCGCAGCGGACTCCGCGTCGATTGCGGCCGAGGGCCGAGGCAGTCCCTTTTTCGTCGGTGAACTGGTTCGCCAGGCGCTCTCGGCCCGGCGGACGGGGGCCGCCCCGACCGCGCTCACGCTGGGCCAGACCGTTGACAGGCACGTCAGCCTGCTGCCTGCGAAAGCGCGCGATGTGCTGAATGTGCTGGCAGTGGCAGGGCGCCCGATGGCAGCGCAGTTGGCCGTGGATGCCGCCGATGCGACGCATGAAGCCCTCGACGCCTTGCTGTTCGAGCGGCTCGTACGCACCGCAAGGGTCAGTGCGCACAGTCGCGTGCTGGAGTGCTATCACGACAAGATTCGCGAGTCCGTGGCCGACGCCTTGACCCCCGACGCCCTGCGCCGCATACACGCCCGACTGGCCGAAGCGCTGTCCGTGCAGGAGGACTCGGAGCCGGAGCACCTGGCGCTGCACTTTCATGGCGCCGGGGACAGCCAGCGTGCCAGCGTCTACTACGAGAAGGCAGGCGATATCTTTGCGGCCGCGCTGGCGTTCGAGTTCGCTTCCCGCCAGTATCGACAGTGCCTGGACCTCATCGGTCCCGACCCTGCGCGGTTCCGGCGTGTGCAAGTCAAACTCGCCGCGATGCTGGCATCGATGGGCAACAGCCGCGAGGCCGCAGAGGTCTATCGCGCTGCGAGCATCGGTGCTCCGCCACAGGAAGCGCTCGAACACAAGCGCGCAGCGGCGCATTTGCTCAGCACCAGTGGATTTACCGACGAGGCGCGAGTTCTGTTGGGCGAGGTGCTTGCCGCCATCGGCCTGTCCATGCCGCGGTCGCCACGGGCAGCGATCGTCGCGGCACTGGCTTCGCGCTTCCTGCTGATGTGCAGAGGACTGAAGATCGACCAAAACGCAGCACCCGGACCAGGCGATCAAGCCCGGCTGGGCGCGATGTGGTCGGTGGTCCAAGGCTCGGTCGGCAACAATGCGTTCGTGATGGTCGACATGGCGGCCCGCTATGCGCGGCTGGCCCTGAACACGGGCTCACGTGCGCATGCTGCGCGGGCCCTGACCATGGAGGCCTACATGGTCAGCCTCGATGGCCTGGGCACGCGCGCAAGGACGGACCCGATCATGCTGCAAGCCGAGCGGTTGGCCAGCGAGGTCTCGCAGAACGAATTGACGGGTTGGGTGCGCCAGATTCGCGGCTGCGTGCTGGCTCACGAAGGTCGGTTTGCCGAAGCCCAACCGGTACTGCAAGACGCCCTGGAGTGGCTGGGCTCGCAATGCACGGAGGTGCCGTTCGAGTTGGCCGGCACCCAGCTCTACTGCGTGAATGCGGCGAATCATCTTGGCGACTATGCCCAGACCTCGACCACGGCGCCTGGCATTGTCGAGAACGCCTTGCGACGAGGCGACCAGTATCTGGCTTGCGGCGTGGTCGGTTTTGCGGCGCCTGCCTTGCTGGCGCACCGCGGTCTTGCCGACGCGGGCACGCGGATCGGTCAGGCCAAGGCCAGCTATCAAGTTCAAAGCATCTATCAATGGGCCGACTACCTGATCCTCTTGGCCGATCTGAACCTGGCGCTTTACGAGGGCCAGCCGGCGCGGGGCGTCCTGCTGACAGCGCAACAGTGGTCGGCGCTTGAAAGATCGCAGCTCCTGCGCATGAAGACTGCGTTCGGGTTGATGAGCTACTACCGAGCCGGTTGTGCACTGGCTGCTGCGCGGCAACGCTCGACGGACGTCGCCGAAGGTCTGGAGATTGCCAGGACAACTGTCAGGCTGATGAACAAGACCCGCCTGCCCCACCTGCCCGGTTGGGCCGCGGTGCTTGAAGCCGGCCTCGCGAGCGAAGGGCGGCAACCGGCTCGGGCGGCAGAGTGGCTGCAGGCTGCGACAGTGACCTTCGACGCCACGGGATTGAAGCTGTACAGCGCCGCCGCGCGGCGCAGGCAGGGGCAGTGGATGGGCGGCGAAGCAGGCCACGCGCTGGTGATCGCTGCAGAGGCCGTCATGCACAGCCAAGGCGTGATCGACGTCGAAGCAACGACCGAGATGCTGGCACCGGGATGCCAGCCGGAGGCCCGCTGACAACCCGCGGGCCACGCTGGTTGCAACACTAGATGCTGATGCTGTTGGGTACCCTGGACGGCAACTGGAAAAGATAGGGAATCGGCCGTTCGAGGTTGCGCTGGTGGATCGTGACCTCGGCCTGCGCCAACGCAGCCTGAAAAGCCTCGAGGGCTTTTTGTGCCGGGCGGTGCGGGAAGTGCGGGTGTTGCGGGTTGCTGGCGTAGTGCCCCAGCACGTCGAACTGGACGCTGCTGAGCAGGTACACGAACGACACCGTGTACAGCGCGACGTCCAGCGGCGGGAGCCACTCCAGGTACTGCGTCTCTTTGTCGATCAGGTCGTCGCGCGTCGGCGCGGCCTTGTAGATCGCCGCGGCCACGCTGGGCGCGAAGCCCGCGAAGGGATATTGACCGTAGTTGACCGACGCGTGCAGAGGGCCTGCGGTGTAGATCATTTGCGCGACGACTTCAACGAGTTGGTCGCGGGTGTTCAGCGCCGCGGGAAACCCTGGCAGATTGCCGTGCTGCGCGGAGCCAAGTTCGTCCACCCAGGCCTTGAGTTCCCGGTCGGTACTGACGGAGTGGTCGTTGATATAGTAAATCGCCACGTAGCCGGTGACGAAATCCTTGATGGCCTTCCACAGCAGCAGCGTGTCGTCGCGAAACGGGTAGGCCGCCAGCTGCTCTACGCCGCGCACGGAAAAGATTTTGTCCGGGCTGTTCTCGCCCCAGCGCCAGGCAATGCGCGCGTCGTTGACCATCTGCAGCGTCCAATCGATGTGGGCGCCGACGTTGGCGGCCACTACGCCACCCGGGACGATGAGGTTGTGTGCTGCGCCATCGTTGATGCAGATTGTGAACCGCAGATGCGGTTCGAGCAGATGGAACAGCGGGTGTTCCTTTGCCAATTGGCGGTGCGTGGCCACCGCGACGGCCTCCATGATCAAATGGCAATCCCCGAGATGGGCGACAGATTCGTGTTGAATCGCGCAGGCCACGTTGACGAAGTACTTGGCGACCTTCCACTTCAGTTTATTGATATCGTTCGCTTCGAAAGCATCGCTCGGGCTGAAGATGGCTGAGCCCGGGGTCTGCCCCAACTGGATCGCGATGGGCTGCAACACACCGGCTTGGCTTTCGTCCTGCCCGTAGGCCAATGGATAGTCGTCGGGGGGTGACTCGTTCCAATAGAACAGGGCGATGGGCGAGGGCAGGTAGCGGTGCTTGCCGTGCAGGCAGCTCTCTTTGGGTTTTAGATCCCCGTCGCCGATCAGCGCGGCGTAGTCGCAGGCGTAGAGCTTGCCGGCTCTGATCATCTCGGCCAGCGAGAGGGTGGTGGGGCCGCCTCCGCTCAGGACAGTCACCGTATCGGGGATCGTCATTTTCGCCTTCAACTCGCTCCAGGCCAGGGCCTTGCTGCCCTTCGCTTTGTCCTGAACGACGCGGCGCAAATTGGTCGTGTTGAAGCCGGCCAGTTGCAGATAACCGAAGAACCAATCCTGCTCGCATGGCTTGCCTTTCTCGGACATCCAACCCTTTGCCTCAATCGCCAACATCTGGGGCGTGGGCAGCGTGGCGATCAGGCTTTCGTAGTCCGCCTCTTTCTTGGCCTGAAGGTATTCCGGCCGCAGCATTTTGAACAAGGTCGACTTCAGAATTGCGGTAGGTCCTTCTTGAACCGACTCGGCGGCGGCTGCAAACATGCCATCGACCAGGTTTTCAACATCCTGCTTGAGTTTGAATAAACCGTCCTCTTCGATTTCCTGCTCCACGAATCTGCGCACATTCAAGGCGAAGTTCTCGGCGATCTGCGCGCTGGTCTGCGCGACCAGCGCGCTGTAGGCGGCGCTGAACTCCTCGCCAAACGGCACGCCCGCGCACAATGGCACCGCATCGAGATTCGGGTAGCTTCGAACGTAGTTGTAGGCCGTGCGGGACAGCGACAGCTGCAACGCGCGCGCGTCCCGTTGCGCCGCGGTGCCTTGACCTGGCAAGGTGGGAATGAGTACGTTCATCGCTGGCATGATGGGTTCTCCGGGTCCGCAGACGGTTTCAAAGGCGCAGTCCGCAAGCGTAACGACTCCGTGGACATTTGCGTGGTTTTAAAGATAGGGCCGGCCCGCCATCACCTGCGCGGTCTGACCGGCGAGTTGCGCCCAGGCCCCGAGCGTTCGAGCAAGGAGAGCGACCGGCGGCCCGTGCCGTTACAGTCTCCGCCTCAGGTGCAAGCCAGGAGCAGGCATGTTTGAAGGGTCGAGGGCAGAGAATTCCGGCGACTTCCTGGCCGAGTTGGCGCGGCTGGGCGAGACGCGTACCTGGGAGCCTGGTGCCTCGGTGGTGACCGAGGGCGACATTGCCGACTGCATGTATCTCATCCACGAAGGCGAGCTGCGCGCGTTCGTGGCCGGGGACGGCGGGCGCGTGGTGGAGCTCAATACGCTGCACGCGGGTGAGATCTTTGGCGAGCTGATGCTCAGTGGTGAACTGCGCTCCGCCACAGTGCAGGTCACCACGCGAGCGCGGCTGACGCGCGTGACACGGGCCCAGGCCGAACGCGTGCTGGCGCAGCGGCCCGAGCTTGCGTTTCAGTTGATCCAGCGCCTGGTGCAGCGCGTGCGCACCCTTACGCGCACGGTGGGCCGCCTGGGTTCGGTGGACGTCTACGGCCGGCTCGTGGGGCTCTTCGACGCCTTGGCGGTCGACGACAAAGGCCTGCGCGTGGTGCCCGGGCCGTTGAGCCAGCAGCGCATCGCTGAGCGCTTGGGCGCTTCGAAGGCAATGGTCAACCGGCTGCTGACCGACCTGACCAAGGGTGGCTACATCGAAGTCTCGCGCGAGCGCATCGTGCTGCTCAGAAAGTTGCCGCCGAAGTGGTGAGGGGGCGAGCTTCGTGACGGCCTGTTTGAGATCGGCGTTGGCCGTCTCGTTCGGGTTGAGCTCCGGGCTATAGCTCGGCAGGTAGAACACCTCGATCTGCTGGGAATCGACTCGATGGCCGCATCCAGCATCGTGTTCACAAGCTCAGCGTCCGGTCGCGTGCCGATCGACCAACTGACGACCTGACCATCGAAGCAGGTCGATCATCGGTGACAGATACATGGGGCTCGCGGCATAACCAGTCCAAGATTTCCACAGCACCCCCGGGGGGGTCAATTTTCGGCCGGCGCCAAGAGGCGTTGGCACCGACTCAGACTGGTAGTCAGCTAAGCGGAAGGAGCGCTGCCGGGACCGGGATCGGGTTGGCAGGGGCCAGTGTTGCAACCGACACATGTGGCCAGCTCAACGTCGCGAAATTGAGAAGGGCCTCCTGCGAATACTGAAGCTGGGTTGTCGCGAGGCTGACGGTCGCCCCGGCAAACTTCTTCCCGGGATCGAATGGAATGGTCACCAGGAAGAGCGGCGTGACAGGCGTCGGAGGGCTGGCTGCAATCGGTGACACGATGAGCGGCGCGTCACCTGCATTCATGGGCGGAATCTTGATTTGGTAGACCACGGTCTCGATGAAGAATGTGGCGTTCAGGATGATCGCCTGCGCATTGGGGCCATTGGCATTGGCGGGAGGCGGATTCTTCCCTAGCAGGAATGCTATGTTCCCTGCTCCGCCACCGAAAAGCGGACTCGCAGGGTCGGTCGAAACGTCGACTTAACCCTTGTTGCGCGGACGGGTTGGGGGGTCCGCTACGCGGCGCGAGGCTCTTGTCCTTCGACATTGAAGCCCGGGTACCAACGTCGAAACTACTCCGCCAGTTCACCGTGATGATCTCCAGCCGTGGCTGCCATTCAAGCGTTCCTTATTGTTGACGAGCTTGGAAGTCGCCTTGTCTACTGCGAGCCCAACGACTCGTCGCGCCTGATGCAAGCTGCCTACTGCGCCATCACCAACGCTGTCATCTGGTACTGGACGCCTTGAACGGTGAACTCAGCTCGACGCCGGAGTGGGGTGAGGGGCTGCCTGCCCGGCGACTGGCGCTGAGCGATGCGCGACGACGACCGGAGGGCAGGTGTCGCACAAGTACGACCATCCCGCTGTACGAAGCATTTGCCGAGATTATTCAGAGATTCAGATTTTTGACTGCCTTTCACGTCCTTCAGCTTCCATGTTGTCCCAGCAATGGCATCTTCGCCTGACCGATGACCAAGGGCATAGTCGGATGAGGGAATGCTTGGCGGGATTGCTCAATAACGCGAGCAACAGCCACGCGTTCGTGAGAGAGCCTATCCACCATTGATTTTGGGCTTTCGAAAAGGTCTTTCTTGGCGCCTGATGGACAACGCAGATGTATCGGCCCTACGAAGCGTCGATGGGGCACTCGTTGACCCGTCGATCGGCACGACGTCTGGGTACCTGACGACGCAAGAGCCGCTGGCGATGGCCGAAAGGTGGCTTGAGGGACCTCGACCTGAGTTGCCAGGCAGATCTCCGACCTGATTAGATCCTGTTAGGTGAACCCAGGCTTTGCCTAAACTCGCCCGGCCCCGAACTGACGACCTTACTGGTGCGCCGTCACGCTCCGCGCACCTTACTTGCGGTTGCGGCCGCGCCTTCTCCCTGCGGGGCGGACCTGCCCGACCCGTATATCTACTTGGACCAAATGATGTTTGCACCACTCGCATGCATCGCATTTGGAAAGCCTGGAGCCTGGAGCCTGGAGGCCTGAAACCTGACGCGGGAGTGCTTGAACACCGCCTGCATGGCCGCAAGCAGTTGTCGCATTCTTGCAAAGGAAGAGAAAAGTAGTCGATCAGGTCGCCATCGCCCGTTTTCTGTTGCAAGCATGACGCAGAGCGCTGGCAATAATTGCAAGAAAAATTGCGCCGTAGGACTCTTCCGACGTAGAAACTGTTATCCGCTATAAGTTTGAGGGCTTCAGATTGAAAAAATTAGATAAAAGTTCTCTTCTGCTTCTTGTTGCGGCGGGCTCATTGGCAGGTTGTGGAGGTGGGGGAAGCAACGGCAGCGCTCTAGCCGCGGCCGGGTCACCGAACACGGATACGGGCTCAGCGATTGCTGCGCCCGCCGACGGAACGCAGCTGGAGAAGAAGCGGCCAGCTCCGACCCCAGCCC
>NZ_JBFUKW010000022.1:0-96669 GCF_056400665.1 Variovorax sp. P5_A3
CTCCCCAGCCCTCCCCCAGAGGGGGAGGGAGCAAGACCGGGCGGCGCGCCTGCAGCGGGTGCTTGATGGCATCGCGGAGGTAGCGGCCGGTCTGCGAATCCCCGGCCCCCTGGATGTCGGCCACGGTGCCCTCCGCCACCAGTCGACCGCCGCGCTTGCCCGCGCTCGGACCGATGTCGATGATGTGGTCGGCACGACGGATCGTGTCCTCGTCGTGCTCCACCACGACCAGCGTGTTGCCTTTGTCGCCCAGCTTGTGAAGAGCATCCAGCAGGATCTGGTTGTCCCGTGCGTGCAGGCCGATGGTTGGCTCGTCAAGCACGTAGCAGACGCCTTGCAGGTTGCTGCCCAGTTGTGCAGCCAGTCGAATCCGCTGCGCCTCGCCGCCGCTCAGCGTCGGCGCGCCACGGTCGAGCGTGAGATAGCCGAGCCCCACTTCCTCGAGGAATTCGAGCCGGCTCCTGATCTCCGGCACCAGGTCGCGCGCGATCTCGGCCTCGCGACCGGTGAGCCGCAATCCCTCGAACCACACACGGATGTCGCCCACGCTCATCCGCGCCAGCTCGGTGATGCCGATGCCGCCGTCGCCATCCGCGTCGGATCTACCGAAGCTCACCGCGCGCGCCGTCGCATTGAGCCGCGTGCCTTCGCAGGTCGGGCACGCCACGTCGCCGACGTCTTCGGCTTCCGGCTCTGCAAAGGTTTGCTCGCGCCCCTTCTGGTCATTGGCCATCACGGAATCGTCATAGACCTTGCGCTGCTCCTTCGTGAGCTTGACGCCGGTGCCTACGCAATCCGGACACCAGCCGTGCTTGCTGTTGTAGGAGAACAGGCGTGGGTCGAGTTCGGCATAGCTGGTGCTGCACACCGGACAGGCGCGCAACGTCGAGAACACGTGCGCCCGGCCGATCCCCGTGGTTGGCGCGCCCGCCATCATCGCGCCGCGCAATCCTGTGAGATCGCTCAGCACATGCACCACGCCCTTGCCATGTTCCAGCGCGCGCGTGAGCGCCTCGCGCAGATCGGTTTCCTGCGACGGGAGCACGTCGAGACTGGCCACGGGCAACTCGATGCTGTGTTCCTTGAAGCGGTCGATGCGCGGGAAGTTGGTGGTCGGCAAGAACTCGCCATCGACCCGCAGGTGCGTATAGCCACGCGGCCGCGCCCAGTCGGCCAGCTCGGTGTAGACGCCCTTGCGGTTGCTCACCAGCGGTGCGAGCAGGCCGATGTGCTGGCCCTTGAAGTTCTTGAGCAACTGCGCCGCGATGCTGTCGGGCGTCTGCGGCTGCACCGTCGATCCGTCGTGGATGCAGTGCTGGATGCCGAGCTTGACGTAGAGCAGGCGCAGGAAGTGCCACACCTCGGTGGTCGTGCCCACGGTGCTCTTGCGCCCGCCGCGCGACAGGCGCTGCTCGATCGCCACGGTTGGCGGAATGCCGTACACGGCATCCACCTCCGGGCGGCCCGCGGGCTGCACGATGCTGCGCGCATAGGCATTGAGCGATTCGAGGTAGCGGCGCTGCCCCTCGTTGAAGAGGATGTCGAAGGCCAGCGTGGACTTGCCCGAGCCGCTCACGCCGGTGACCACGCTGAACTTGCCGCGCGGAATATCGACCGACAGGTTCTTGAGGTTGTGCTCGCGCGCGTTGACGATCTGGATCGCATCGCGACCCGCAGCCGGCTGCGCGCGCGCGGCATACGAGCGCGCCGCGCGTTCCGCCACCTTGTAGGCGCCGGGGCCGATGGCCAGTTCGTAGTCTGCCAGCGCGGCGCCGGTGAGCGACGCGCGGTTCTCGCGCACCTGCTCCGGGGTGCCCACCGCGACGATCTGCCCGCCGCCCTCGCCACCTTCGGGGCCCAGGTCGATCAGCCAGTCGCTCGCGCGGATCACGTCGAGGTTGTGTTCGATGACGACTAGCGAATGCCCCGCGTCGAGCAGCTTGCGCAGCGCGCGCATCAGCCGCGCGATGTCATCGAAGTGCAGGCCGGTGGTCGGCTCGTCGAAGAGGAAGAGCGTTCCCTTGCGCGCCAGCGGCTGCTTGCTCGCGCTGCCGCTCTTCGCGGCCTCGGCCAGAAAGCCCGCCAGCTTGAGGCGCTGCGCCTCGCCGCCGCTGAGCGTGGGCACAGGCTGGCCGAGCTTCACGTAGTCGAGCCCGACGTCGACGATGGGCTGGAGCATGCGCAGGACGTCGCGATCGCCCTGGAAGGCGGAGGCCGCTTCGGCCACCGTGAGGTCGAGCACATCGGCCACGTTCATATTGCGTCCGCCGCGCTCGATCTTCACTTCGAGGATCTCGGGCCGGTAGCGCTTGCCGTCGCAATCGGGGCAGCGCAGGTAGACGTCGGAGAGGAACTGCATCTCCACGTGCTCAAAGCCCGAGCCGCCGCAGGTCGGGCAACGGCCGTCGCCGCTGTTGAAGCTGAACTTCGACGCCGTATAGCCGCGCTGTCGCGAGAGGCCTGCCGTGGCGAAGATCTCCCGGATCGCGTCCCACGCGCCCACGTAGCTCGCGGGATTGGAGCGCGCCGTCTTGCCGATCGGCGACTGGTCGACGAAGACCACGTCGCTCAGGTGATCGGCGCCGAGCATGCGGTCGTGCGCGCCGGGCGTTTCGGTCGCCTTGCCGAAGTGCCGCATCAGCGCCGGTGCAAGCACGTCCTGCACCAGCGTCGACTTGCCCGAGCCGCTCACGCCGGTGATACAGACGAGCCGTGACAGCGGAAGCTCGACCGTCACATCCTGCAGGTTGTGCTCGCGCACACCTTCGAGGATGAGGCGCGGCGTGTTGTCGGTCACCATGCGGCGGAAGCCCATGCCGATCTGCTTGCGGCCGCCCAGGTACTGGCCGGTCAGTGTCTCGGCATCGCGCAAGGCGTCCGTGCTGCCGTCGAAGACGATTTGCCCGCCACGCACGCCCGGGCCGGGGCCCATGTCGATCACGCGATCGGCGGCCAGCATCACGGCCGGGTCGTGCTCCACCACCACCAGTGTGTTGCCCGCGTCGCGCAGGCGCAGCATGGCCTCGGTGATGCGGTTCATGTCACGCGGGTGCAGGCCGATGCTCGGCTCGTCAAGCACGAAGAGCGTGTTGACGAGCGAAGTGCCAAGCGCCGTCGTGAGGTTGATGCGCTGCACCTCGCCGCCGCTCAGCGTGCGGCTCTGGCGGTCGAGCGTGAGGTAGCCGATGCCGACGTCGTGCAGGTAGCGCAGCCTTGTCGTGATTTCGTCGAACAGCAGCTTGAGCGCCTGCGCATCTCCGTGTCTTGCTCCTTCCCCCGCCGCGTGCCCCCAACCCTGCCCTCCCCCAGAGGGGGAGGGAGTTGAATCCAGGCCGTCGAAGAAACGGCGCAGGCGCTCGATCGGCAGCAGCATCAGGTCGTGCAGGCACAGGCCGGGCAAGGCCTCCAATTGCTCACGCGACCACTTCGTGCCGACAGGCATGAAGCGCTTCGACGGGTCGAGCACCGCATCGGCATCTTCCTTGCCGCCGATACGCCACAGCAGGCTTTCGAGCTTGAGCCGGGCGCCAGAGCACACGGGACACGGCGTATAGCTGCGGTACTTCGACAAGAGCACGCGAATGTGCATCTTGTACGCCTTGCTCTCCAGGTAGGCGAAGAAGCGGCGCACGCCGTACCACTGCTTGCTCCAGTTGCCTTCCTTGTAGTTGGGCGTACCCTCGATCACCCAGTGCTTCTGCTCGTCGGTGAGCTTGTTCCATGGCGTGTCGCGCGGAATGCCAGCCACCTCCGCATGGCGCATGAGGTCGTCCTGCGCTTCTTTCCAGGCAGGCGTCTGGATCGTCTTGATGGCGCCGGCGCGCAGGGTGAGCTTGTCGTTCGGAATCACGAGGCCGAGATCGACACCGATCACGCGACCGAAGCCGCGGCAGGTCTCGCAGGCACCCACTGCCGAATTGAACGAGAACATCGACGGGATGGGGTCGGTGTAGCGGATGTCGCTTTCGGGGCAATGCAGCCCCGTCGAGAACTTCCAGATGTCCGGCGCCGCACCTTCGTCCGCCGACAGCGCGTAGACCGTCAGCCGCCCGGTGCCGCGCTTCAACGCCACTTCGATCGCCTCGATCACGCGCGCCCGCTCGGCGCCGGCCATGCGGAAGCGGTCGGCCACCACGTCGAGCACCTTGCGCGGACCGGTCGGCGTCGCGACCTCGCGCTCGGCCTGCACGCGCGTGAAGCCGCTCGCGGACAGCCATTGCGTGACCTCCTCGGTGCTGGTGCTGGCGGGCAGCTCGACCGGGAAGGTCAGCACCACGCGCGGGTCACCCGCCGTCGCGGCACGCGCGAGCAGCTCGGCGTAGATCGAGTCCGGCGAATCGTGCCGCACGGACAGCGCCGTCTCGCGGTCGAACAACTGCGCCGCACGCGCGAAGAGCAGCTTCAGGTGGTCGTTGAGCTCGGTCATCGTGCCGACGGTGGAGCGCGACGAGCGCACCGGGTTCGTCTGGTCGATGGCGATCGCGGGCGGCACGCCCTCGACCTTGTCGACGGCCGGCTTGTCCATGCGATCGAGAAACTGGCGCGCGTAGGCCGAGAAGGTTTCGACGTAGCGCCGCTGGCCTTCGGCGTAGAGGGTGTCGAACACCAGGCTCGACTTGCCCGAACCGCTCGGCCCGGTGACCACGGTCATCTCGCCGGTGCGGATGTCGAGGTCGAGGTTCTGGAGGTTGTGCTGACGTGCACCGCGTATCCGGATGGAGCCCTGTGTCATGGATGCCTTGGGGGTGGGGCAGACATTCTAGAAACACGGCCGACGCTTGGTGCGAGGCCCCGGATGGTCGGTCGCGGAGCAGGGGTTTCTCCGCTTCGGGTTGCAGGCTCCAGCGTTTACACACGGACACACCTGCCCTTGACGGTCCCGTCGCGCCATCGCGGCAAGATGGGCGTCAAATAGGGCAACGCGAATCGTCCCACCTCAAAGGAAGCATCAGAATGTCGCCTCGCGAGTTGTACCAACAGCGGCGGACCACGCCCTCGGAAGCCGTGCGCCTTGTGCGCGACGGCGACTTCATCGTCGTACCGACCGGAGTTGGTGAGCCGCCGACACTGCTGACCGCGTTGTCGGAGCAGCGCACGAGTTTCCGGGACGTCAAGGTCGGGCAGATCCTCGCGATGCGGAAATACGGCTACATCGATCCGGCCACCGTGGACCACGTGCGGCACGTCGCCTATTTCTTCGGCGGAGCCACGCGCGCGGGCGGGCAGGCCGGGTGGATCGACTTCATCCCGAACTACTTCTCCGAAATCCCGGTGCAGATCGAACGGGGCCTGATGCCTGCGGACGTGGTCTTCAGCATGGCATCGCCGATGGACGACGAGGGCTTCTTCGCCCTCAGCCTCGGCGCCGACTACACCATGGCCGCGGTCGCCAAGGCGCACGCGGTGGTGCTCGAGGTGAACCCGAACGTGCCCTTCGCCTTCGGGAACTGCCGCGTGCATGTCTCGAAGGTCGCGGCCCTGGTCGAAAGCGAAGAGCCGGTGCTCGAGGTCGGGCTGCCGAAGATCGGCATCGTTCAGGAAGCCATCGGCAAGTACGTCGCCGACATGATCGACGACGGATCGACGCTGCAGATCGGCTACGGAGGCATCCCCGATGCGGTGGTCATGCAGCTCGCGCACAAGCGCGACCTCGGCGTGCATACCGAAATGATCGGCGACGGCATCCTGTCGCTGGTGGAGTGCGGCGCCGTCACCAATCGCCGCAAGAACTACCTGCCGGGAAAGATGGTCGCCACTTTCGCGCTGGGCTCCGGGAAGCTCTACCGCTACATGGACAGGAACCCCGCGCTGGAAATCCATCCCGTCAATTTCACCAACGATCCGGCCCTGGCGGGCATGAACGACAACCTCGTTGCGATCAACGCCACCTTGCAGATCGACCTGCTGGGCCAGTGCGGCTCGGAGAGCCTTGGATGTGCGCCGTTCTCGGGCACCGGCGGCCAGTCCGACTTCGTGCGTGCGGCCAACCGGTCGCGCGGCGGCAAGGCGTTCATCGTGCTGCCGTCCACGGCCAAAGACGACACCATCTCGCGCATCGTGCCTGTGCTTTCGCCGGGCACGCATGTCACGACCAGCAAGAACGACATCAACTATGTCGTCACCGAGTACGGCGTCGCGCAACTGCGCGGAAAGTCGGCCAGGCAAAGAGCGCGGGAACTCATCGGCATCGCGCATCCCGCGTTCCGCGAAGAGCTTGCCGCGCAGGCCGCGGGCCTCAAGCTCCTGTAGCGCCGCGATCAGACTGCCCGCGTTCCCACGCGCGCAGCTTTCTGTTCCAGGCGCGAAGGCGTTCGTCGGCGGCGTGTGCGCCCGCGCCCGAGGTCGTCGCCAGGAGTTGGTCGAGCAGGATCTGCTGATCGATGCTGAGGGAATCCGGGAAGATCGGCCGAAGTGTGACCCACTGGTCGCCGCGCGCACCGCGACGCGCCACCGGGAACCCCTGGCCCTTCAGGCGGTAGGACAACTGCTCCCGGTCAAGCTGCAACGCGTGCAGGCCGGTGACGGTCGGCACCTGGATCGACCGGTTGGCGATCCACGCGAAGCCGTCGACCGGGATCTCGCAACGGATGGTGCCGTCGTCGTCGAGGTGGAAGAACGCATGCTCGGCCACCTCGACGCGAATTTCGAGGTCGGCGGGAGGGCTGTCCTGGCGCGAGCGGCGCCCGGCGACATGGAGCAGGTCGCCATGGCGCACGCCATGCGGAATGCGGACATTGATCTTGTACGTGCGCGCGTTCATCTTTCCGGCGCCGTCGCAGGTCGGGCACGGCTGCCTGGCGATGCCGCCGCCCAGGCACGCATCGCACTCGAAGTAGCCGCTGGGCCAACCGAAGAACGAGCGCTTCGGAATCGCGCCCGAGCCGCCGCACTGGCCGCAATTGCCGCCGAGCACCTGGTGCCCGGCGCCCGCGCAGGTCGCGCAGACGTCGGTGACCTTGCCACGCAGCACCTTGATGCAACCGACCGCGGCCTCCTCCAGCGTCATCTTGACCTTGCGGTAGATGGGACGGCGCTGCCGGACTGCGGCGTCGCGCGACGCGTCACCGTCCTCGTCGAATCCGGGGTTGTTTTCATCCGTCGTGGCGGAAGTGGCGCCGTCGGCCGCCGGGGTATCAACCCGGACGCGGTTTCCCCCACGGCGGATTTCCTCGAAAGCCCGGTTGATGCGTTGCATCTTCGCCACCGCATCGGAGCTGTCATTGCGGTCCGGATGCCATTGCGAGACGAGTCGGCGCCATGCCGCCTTGACCTCGCTGTCGGTCGCATCGGGTGCGAGGCCCAGTTCGGCGAAAGCGTTCTCGGTGCCCAAAATTCGAATGTCCTTGTCCTGTGAAGCCGTTTGGGACGCTGTCCCGATGGCAGCAATGGCGTACGGAGTGAATGTTAGTCGAAGGGACGGCCAGCACGAACAAGACCACGATCGCAAACACTGCGAACCCGATACCAGTCTTCCACATGGACCCGGTTTCCTTGGCTCTAACAAAAAGAAAAAGGGCCCCGCGCCAAAAAGCCGCGAGGCCCTGAAAAAGTCCCCATTCCCTTTTCGGGGAATACCGCGGAACCGGCTTCGCCGGGCCGCAGGTATTGCCCCCTGCAAGGGGGTGGGCGTTTACACGAAGTGAAAAAGCCTGGGGTCAGTCAGTCATTCGCGTAGATATCCACATCCTTCGTCTCGCGGATGAAGATCGTGCCCACCACCAGCGTCATCGCGGCGATGACAATGGGGTACCACAGGCCGTTGTACATGTTGCCGGTGGTCGCCACGATCGCGAAGGCGGTGGTCGGCAGCAGGCCGCCGAACCAGCCGTTGCCGATGTGGTACGGCAGGCTCATCGAGGTGTAGCGGATGCGGGTCGGGAAGAGTTCGACCAGCATGGCAGCGATCGGGCCATAGACCATCGTCACCAGCAGCACCAGCCAGAACAGAAGCACCACCGTCATGAACTTGTTCATCTTGGCCGGGTCAGCCTTGGTCGGGTAGCCGGCGGTCTTCAGTTGTTCGCCGACGCTCTTCTTGAAGGCGGCGATTTCCTTGGTGGAGGCTTCGTCGAACTTGTGGTTGACCACGTTGCCGGTCGGTGCGGTGATTGCCACCTCGCCGATCTTCACGATGGCCGCGGAGCCGGGTGCGCCGACGATGTTGTCGTAGCTCACCGAGTTCTGCACGAGGTAACGCTTGGCGATGTCGCAAGAGCTGCTGAAGTCGATTTCGCGTGCCACCGGATTGCCCTGGAACGAGCACGAGCGCGGATCGGCCGTCACCGTCACACCGGCCGTGGCCTGCGCGTGCGCGAGGGCGGGGTTGGCGGCTTCGGTCAGCATCTTGAAGACCGGGAAGTAGGTCACCACGGCGAGCAGGCAGCCGGCCATGATGATCGGCTTGCGGCCGATCTTGTCCGAGAGCGTGCCGAACACGACGAAGAAGGGCGTGCCGATCAACAACGCGGCCGCGATCATCAGGTTGGCGGTGGTCGCATCGACCTTGAGCTGCTGCGTCAGGAAGAACAGCGCATAGAACTGGCCCGAGTACCAGACCACGGCCTGGCCGGCCGTCAGGCCGACGAGCGCCAGGATCACGATCTTGAGGTTCTTCCACTCGCCGAAGGATTCGGACAGCGGCGCCTTCGAGGTCTTGCCCTCGGCCTTCATCTTCTGGAAGGCGGGGGATTCCGACAGCGACAGGCGAATCCACACCGACACGCCGAGCAGCAGGATCGACACCAGGAAAGGAATGCGCCAGCCCCAGTCGGTGAAAGCGGCCTCGCCCATGCCTTCACGCACGCCGAGAATGACGATCAGGCTCAGGAACAGGCCGAGCGTTGCGGTGGTCTGGATCCACGAGGTGTAGGCGCCGCGCTTGCCGTGCGGCGAATGCTCGGCCACGTAGGTGGCTGCACCGCCGTACTCGCCGCCGAGGGCCAGGCCCTGCAGCATGCGCAGTGCGATCAGGATGACTGGCGCCGCGACGCCGATGGTTGCGTAGCTGGGCAGCAGGCCGACGATGAAGGTCGACAGGCCCATGATCAGGATGGTGACCAGGAAGGTGTACTTGCGTCCGATCATGTCGCCGAGCCGGCCGAACACGATGGCGCCGAAGGGCCGCACCAGGAAACCCGCCGCGAAGGCCAGCAGCGCGAAGATGAAGGCTGCGCCGGCATCCAGGCCACTGAAGAACTGCTTGGCAATGATGGCCGCGAGCGATCCGTAGAGGTAGAAGTCGTACCACTCGAACACGGTACCCAGCGACGAGGCGAAGATGACTTTCTTCTCCTCGGCGGTCATGGGCCGGGGGGCGCTGGAGGGCGCTCCCCGTGAATCTAGTGTGGCTGCCATGTCATCTCCTTTGGAATATGCGCCCACGGCGTGGGACGTGACGCATTCTTGGAGCGCCGACTGACCCGAGGCTGTCGCCAAACTGAACGCCCGCTGACGACTTAAGGTGAAACCCGCGGCTTGCGTTTCAGCCTGTAGGAAATACCCCTGCGCACGAGCTCACCATCAATCCCACTTGACCCGAATGCCCAGGCTGCCCTGCACGGAGGAGCGCACACGCGTGTTCCCTGAGACGTCGAACACTCGCCCGACTTCACCGTAGAGGCTGGTGGTCGGGTTCAGCGCCAGGGTCATGCCCGCCGCGACCTCGGCCGAGGTGTGGCCGGTGGGAGTGGCGATATCGGTGACGGCCGCCGGCGAGATGAAGCGCGCGACATCGGTGCCCGAGCCTGCGTAGTACAGGTTGAGTCGCCCGTAGGGCTGCAAGCGCCCGGCACCCGTCATCATGTCGCCCTTGACGCGCACGCCCAGGCGACCGATCCAGGCGGCGTCGGTCTGTTGCTGCACCAGGGCGCCACCGAGCTGCAGATCATCGGACCTGCTCTTCTGGTACGCCAGTTGCGCTTGCGGCTCGACGGTCCAGCCCTCCGCGAGTGCGAAGGACTGCCCCACTTCGACAGATGCGGTCAGGCTGCTGCTCTTGCCCGAGACTTCGGGGTTGAGATCAGGACGCAAGGTGTAGCGATGGCTGCCCCCCTGCAGCACGAAGTCGGCATAGCGTCCATAAGTGTCCGTCCACGTCGCGTAGCCGCCCAGGTAGCGCGACTGCACGTCGTTGTGGCCGACCCGTCCGACCACGCCGCTGGCGTTGCCCGTGATCTCGGCACCGCCCTGGAGGTAGCCGACGTAGACGCCGGCGCGCCATGAAGGGTCGGACCACAGGTCGATGCCGGCCTGGAAGCCGCTCAGATGGCCGTTGCTCCCGGCCTGTGCGACGCCTCCCTGGCGAATGTCCAGATCGGTGTAGACGCCACGGCCCCATGCGCGCCGCTCGAGCCAGTCGGGTGTGGAGGGGGTCTCTGGCCTGGCCACGTCGTCATCGCCCACCCTGAGATGCAGGTTGCCGAGCATGGCCATGTCGCCCTGGCGCGTCTGGGAAGAGAGCGCTGAAGCCATCGGGACTTCGGCCCGGTAGGTAGGCACGGGCTCGGGCGGTGGCGGTGGGGGCGGCGCTACGTCGCCCACGGGGGGTGGCGGCGGTGGTGGCGGAGCGACGACGTTGCTGGTCGAGCGCAGGTACCAGTTCTCCCCAGTGCCGTCGGCATCGGCGGCATAGAGGCGGTACTCGTAGGCGCCGGCGTCGACGTGCGGCGCCTCGCGGACGGCACCTCCCTTGGCGAGTCCGGCGACGGCCACGCCACCGGCGAGCACGAAGGCGTCCTTGGTGGTCTGCGCCGTCGTGGTGGCGCCGTTGCGCGCGCTGACCACCTCGATGCCGTTGCCGGTGGTGAGTGCGCCCAGGCCACCACGGTTGGTGATTTCCACGTTGGTCGTACCGCTGGCACTCGCGCCGGGGCCATCAAGCACGAGGCGATCGCTCGCGCTGGCACTGCCGCCGAGCACGGTGCCCATGCGCAGCGTGCCACCGCGACCGACGTAGGCGCCGGTGACAGTCAAGGTGCTGCCCGGCGTGGCGCTCAGCAGGTTGACAGTGCCGGCGTTGTCGAGGGCCGAGACGGTCTGGTTGAACCCTCCGGTGTCGAGCATGGCGCCGCTCGCCACGGTGTGCGCCGAGCCCGCGCTGAAGGTGTTGGCGGCGCCCGCCTTGAGGGTGCCGGCCGCGACGCTGGTGGGGCCGCTGTAGGTGTTCGCTGCGCCGAGCTTGGTGATGCCGGTGCCGGCCTGCGTCAGAGAGCCGCTGCCGCTGATCACGCCGTCGAGCGTGAGCACGTCCGAGCGATCGACGACCAGCGCAGCGTCGTTGGCAATGTTGCCGACGATGCTCCCGGTCGTGCCGCCGTTGCCGATCCGCAGCGTGCCCGCGCTGACTGTCGTGCCGCCTGTGTAAGCGCTGTCGCCGGTCAGCGTCAGCGTGGACGCCCCGGTCTTGACCAACTGGCCGGTGCCGCTGATCGGGCCGTCGAATGTCGTGTCGGCCGTGTTGTTGGCCGTCAGCGCGGCAGTGCCCAGGGTCACGCTGCCTGCGCCACTCAGGTTGTGGGCGGTCTGGTCGAAATTGTTCAGGTCCAGGGTGGCGCCGGCCGCGACGTTCACCGCGCTGCTGGTGGCGAACGCATTGGCGATGCCGCCTTGGAGCGTGCCGGCGTTGACGTTCGTCGCGCCCGTGTAGGTGTTCGCGGCGGACAGCACCAACGTGCCGGCGCCGTTCTTCGTCAGGGAGGTGCCGTCCCAGCCTGTGGCGGAAGCGGCCTGGTCGGAGAGCACCACATCGGCGTTGAAGGTGTCGGCTGCATTCGCAAGCGTGAAGCTGCCGTTGCCCTGCGTCGCACCCCCTAGCCAGGTCAGGCCGAAGCCCACGTTGTAGTCCCGCGCATCGGCGGACTTGCCTGCCGCCAAGGTCAGGAAATCGACTGAGCTTGCGGCTCCGCCGAACCCGACCGACGCGAAATCGTTGGTGATGCCGCCGGTCGTATGGATGACATTGAATTGCGAACCGATCGCAGCGCTGGCGGTGTTCGGCAGTCTCGCGCCGAAGCCGGTGATTTCGAGGCTGCCACCAAGGTTCGCGCTTGCGGCGGTGATGACGGGTTGCGCGGCGCCAAGCCCGACGTCGAGCGTGCTGCCCGCGGCCTGCGTCAACGCGCCGCCGACGTTCAGGGTGGAGTTGGGGGCGATGTGCGTGGTGGCGCCGCTGGCGGTGGTGTAGTTGCTCGTGGTGGTGAAGGCGCCAGTCTGAGCGAGATCCAACGTGCCGCCTGCGACGTTCACGCTGCCGACCGAGGAGCCGGTGCCTGTCAGCGTGGTCGTGCCCGCACCGGCCTGCGTCAGGGAACCATTGCCCGTGATCGTGCCTGCATACGCCAGCGCATCGCCACGGTTGAAGAGCAGCGCGGCGTTGTTCGTGATGTTGCCTGCAACGCTGCCGGTAGTGCCGCCGTTGCCGATCTGCAGGGTCCCTGCAGTGATCGTCGTGCCACCCGTGTAGGTGCTGTCGCCGGTAAGGGTCAGGGCGGAGGCACCTGTCTTGACGACGCTGCCGGTGCCGCTGATGGCGCCGTCGAATGTCGTGTCGGCTGTGTTGTTGGCCGTCAGCGCTGCGGTGCCCAGCGCCACGCTGCCTGCGCCACTCAGGTTGTGGGCGGTCTGGTCGAAGTTGTTCAGGTCCAGGGTGGCGCCGGCCGCGACGTTCACCGCGCTGCTGGTGGCGAACGCATTGGCGATGCCGCCTTGGAGCGTGCCGGCGTTGACTGTCGTCGTTCCCGTGTAGGTGTGGTGCCCAGCAACCGCCAAGTGCTGGCGCCTGTCTTCTGGAAGCTGCCGATTCCCTGATAGGCCCAGCCGATCCCCTGATAGGTACCGATCTGTGAAGCATCGAAGATCGTCGACACCGACAAGCCCAGCGGATCGCTGGAAAGATCGGTTGCGTCGCCACCCAGAATCAGCGTGTTCGTGCTGCCGCCGGAACCGATCACGTGGCCGGTGACATGCCAGCCCTGAAGCAGGGTCAGACTGTTGGCACCCCCGGTAAAAGAGATTGCATTCGCGCGCACGGTGCCGTTGCCGTTCATGCCGCCCGCGATCGTTCCCGCGTTGATGATCTCCAAATTGGTGCCCCGGACGCCCGCACCGCCGGCGGCGATGGCGCCCGGCGCCCCGGCGTTGGGGTTCAGGCCCGTGGCACCGCCGTCGCCGCCCTGAACGACGCCGGTGTTGTTTAGCGTGAGCGAGGTACCGACGATGCCGGCCCCTCCAACACCGCCGCTCCGGCCATGCGTGGCTTGGGCGCCACTACCGCCGTTGCCGCCATTGCCGCCCTGGACCGTGAACGCGTTGGTGAGGCTCACACCATCGCTGACCAGGCCCGAGCCGCCACCACCGCCGAAACCGGCCCCTCCTCCTCCCTGGGAAACGCCGCCATTACCGCCCGAGCCACCGGTAATGTTTGCGCTGGTGTTCGTGCTGCCGCTACCCGTGATCACGGCGCCGGCACCGCCGCCGCCGCCGCTACCACCATCCGCGCCGCCCGCGTAGGTCAAGGGTCTCCCACCGTTGCCGCCGTTTCCACCGATGATCGGAGCAGTCAAGCCGTTCAGGTTGGCACCGTTGAATCCATCGCCGCCGCCACCGCCGCCGCTGGCGCCGATACCGCCCGTGCAGGCACCGCAATCCGCGTCGCCGCCATCGCCGCCATTGCCGCCAATGGGGATGGCAGCAGTGCCGACCGAGCCTCCGGCACCGGGGGGGCCGCTCGTTCCGCCATTCGGCGTGGCACCGGCGCTGCCGCTACCGCCATTGCCGCTGGAACCGTTCTGCCCGGCCGCGACCTGGCCGTTTCCGGAGCCACCAACACCGTTGGTGCCGCCACCGCCCCCTGCACCGCCGGATGCTCCGTTGCCGCCGAGAAATGCGGCGTTGTCGCCGCCGCGGCCGTCGGCGAAGGCATCGGGTGCGACGAAGAGCAGCATCGCTGTCCCTACTGCCGTTACGCAGCATGCGCCAGTTTGCGATCCTCTCCCAACTCTTCGCGCCTGCTCCGAGACGACCACCATCCGCCCCTGGGCTGCATTCCAGATGACGTTGAAAATCTTGTTCATGATTCCTTCTCTTCTCCAAGCAGGCGACTCGCAAAGGCGCGGCCTGCGGTTGTATGAGAAGGGCAAGGGGGCAGCAAGGCGATCGATTTCGTGCGACCCGATCTGCGATGGCAGCGAGCAACGGAACGTCTTGGAGTGTCGGCAGGATGCCCGCAGGGGGGCTCGGCGGGATCTATCGCCTGCGGATCAGCGAAGGCCGCTGGTCGGCCCCGACCCAGTCAGGGCCGTTGAACCAGGCATCGCCTTCGAGGTAGGCGCGCAGCATCGACAGGCCATCGAAGCCCCAGAACAAGCGGCCATCGACGACGAACGCAGGGACGCCGAAGACACCTTGCGCGATGGCTTCGTCGGTGTTGGTCTTGAGTTGTGCCTTGGCTTCGTCGCCGCTGCTGTCGCGCACCAGTTTCAGTTGGGCGGCCAGCGCTGCGAGCCGGGCAGCATCGCCCGCTTCGCCGCCGGTGCGCCACACGTCGCGAAAGATCGTCTCTGCCGCATGCCGGTTGATGTCGCCGTCCCCCGTGGTCGCGAGCGCAAGCCGCAGGTGAGGCAGCGGGTTGTAAGGGTGCGTCGCAGGCATCTGGATCGGAATGTCGTTCGCTTGGCCGAGCCACAGCACATGGCGATAGGTCCAGGTCCGCTTCGCAGGGATCTCCCCCGGCCCGAGCTGTCCATGGTGCTTGAGCAGCGCGCCGAGCAGCACGGGCCGGTAGGACACGACGTAGCTCATGCCCTCGAGCACCTGCGGCAGCTGCTCGAACGCGAGGTACGCATAGGGCGAGATGAAGTCGAGATGGAAGGTGATGTGTTTCATCGCTTGTCTCCCTCGGGGACGAGGAACCCCGCCACCGAGCGCAGTTCGATCGCGCGCCACACGCGGCGCTTGTCCGCATCGCCCATGCGGCTCCATGCGGCAATCTCGTCGATGGTGCGCAGGCAGCCCTGGCAGAAGCCGCTCTCCGCGTCCATGCGGCAGATGGATATGCAGGGCGACGGCACATCCACCGTCACTGCACGCGCGGCAACGGCGCGGTCGACCAGCGATGGCGCGGTATCGGCCGTCACACCACGTCCGCTATCGGTGCACCGGTGAGGGCTTCGAGGTCCTGCGGCCGCAGGCGCACCACGGCGTGCGGGTGTCCCGCGGCTGCCCAGATGTCGTCGAAGCGGAAGAGCTCGCGATCGATCAGCATCACGGGAGGCGTGGCATGCGCGAAGGGCGACACGCCACCGATCGAGAAACCGGTGCGCGACTTGACGAATTCCGCGTCGGCGCGGCCGAGCTTGCCGACCAGTTCCGCAACCTTCTTCTCGTCGACGCGCTTGTCGCCCGATGTCACGACCAGCACGGCGACATCGTCGGTCTTGCGACGGAAGACGATGCTCTTGGCGATCTGGCCCAGGTCGATCCCCAGCGCGTCGGCGGCCTGCTGCGCGGTGCGGGCCGCGTCGTCGAGCATTTGTGGCGCATGGGGATGACCCTTGTCCTGCAGGAGCCGCGCGACGCGCTGCACGCCATCGGGCAATGAATTCAGTTCAGCACCGCACATCAGGGTGCCCTCTTGGCACGGATCGCCTTCGACGCACGCGAGTTCGGCTCGCGGCCCAGTGCCTCGCTGATATAGACGCCCGCATCGATCAGTTTGTCCAGGTCGATCCCGGTCTCGATGCCCATGCCGTGCAGCATGTAGACCACGTCCTCGGTCGCGACGTTGCCCGTCGCGCCCTTGGCGTAGGGACAGCCGCCAAGCCCGGCCGACGAGGTGTCGTACTGCCACACGCCCATCTCCAGGCTCGCGAGCGTGTTGCCCAGCGCCTGCCCATAGGTGTCGTGGTAGTGGCCCGACACGTCGTCGATTCCGTAGTGCTTGAGCGTGGCCTCCAGCGCGCGCTGCACCTTGAGCGGCGTGCCGACGCCGATCGTGTCGGCCACGCCCACGTGCTGCACGCCGATCTCTTTCATGAGGCCGGCGAGCATGTCGACGCGCGACGGCGCGACTTCGCCTTCGTAGGGGCAGCCGACCGTGCACGACATCGCGCCGCGCACGTAGATGCCCCTCTCGCGTGCCGCGTCCACCACGGGCCGGAAGCGCTCGATGCTCTCGGCGATCGAGCAGTTGATGTTGCGCTGGCTGAAGGCCTCGCTGGCCGCGCCGAACACCACGATCTCGTCGGGCCATTCCTCGCGCGGCGCGGCGATGGCGGCCTCGAACCCCTTCATGTTCGGCGTGAGGACGGAGTAGCGTACGCCGGCCTTGCGCCGGATGCCGTGCATGACCTCGGCGTTGTCCGCCATCTGCGGCACCCACTTGGGCGAGACGAAGCTGGTGACCTCGATCTCCTTGAGCCCCGCATCCTGCAGCCTGTGCACAAGGCCGATCTTGGTCTCGGCCGGGACCGGCTGCTTTTCGTTCTGGAGGCCGTCGCGCGGGCCGACGTCGACGATCTTGACTCTGGAGGGAAGTTTCATGGAAGGTCTCGTTCGAAGAATGGGGAGTGCCTCGTGGCAGAGGCTCCATTTTCTCCGCCTTCCGCTCAACCCGCGCGGATCAGGGTTTGTCCGGCACGGGCCCGGGACTTGCTGGACACACGGCTGTGGCACATTGCATCAGGCCTTCACGCCGGGCCGCCAACAGGAGCAGGAATGCTGTCAACGCAAGCACTGATCGACACCGCCAACGCGGGCCTTGCGCAAGCGCTCGCCACGCCTTCGGGGATCATCGCACTGTGCTCGGCCGGGATCGCGGGAGCGCTGGTGGTCGTCAGCTCCCTGGTCAAGACGATGATTCCGCTGCGCTGCCTGGCCGTGGGCAGCAACCTGGGCTTCCTGGTCTACGGCGCCTTGCACCCTTCGCTGCTGATGGTGCTGCTGCACGGGGCGCTGTTGCCGATCAACATTGTCCGTACGGCACAGATGGTGCGGCTGACTCGCCGGGTGAGCGCCGCGGCGGCGGCGAGCGACCTGTCGGGCGTCTGGCTTCGGCCCTACATGCGCAGTCAACGCCTGAAGGCCGGGCATGTGCTGTTCCGCAAGGGGGATGCCGCAACGCATCTGTACTTCCTTGCTGCCGGCCGCATCGAGTTCGTGGAGATCGGCGAAGTGATGGAAGAGGGTCGCCTGTTCGGCGAGATCGCTTTCTTCGCCCCCGACAAGTCCCGCTCGCTGACCGCCCGCTGCGCGACGGACTGCAACGTGCTGCGCATCGACGAGATGACCTTCAAGCAGCTCTACTACCAGAACCCGGCATTCGGCTTCGAGGTGGTGACGCTGGTCGCCGGCCGGCTGCTGGCCGACCGGCAGCGGCTGGAGGACCAGATCGCTCAGACGCAGCTGCGCACGATCACTCACGCCAGCTGAGCGCGCCCGCGGCCTTTCAGTATCCGCGCGTGACGTCGACGACGCCGGCGATCGGCTCGCCCTGCTCCATCGCGCGGATCTTGCTGGCAATCTGCGCGATCGACGCCTCGCGCTCGGTGCGCGCCGACCCATGCGGCGTGACAGTGATCTTCGGATGGCGCCAGAACGGATGATCGGCCGGCAGCGGCTCGACCTCGAACACATCGAGCGTGGCGCCGGCCAGCTGGCCGCCGTCGAGCAGCGGGATCAGGTCGGTATCCACGAGATGTGCGCCGCGCGCCACGTTGATCAGGTAGCCGCCCGGCTGGCCGCCATTGAGCTTCGAGAGCGTGTCGCGGTTCAGGATGCCGCGGGTGGCCGGCGTCAGAGGCAGCAGGTTCACGAGCACCCGGCTCGCGCCGAGGAAGGCGTCGAACGCCGACTCACCCGAGAAGCAGCGCACGCCTTCGATGGCCTTGGCCGACCGGCTCCAGCCGTTGACCGGGAACTCGAACTGACCGATCGCCTTCGCCACGCGCTCGCCCAGCACGCCGAGCCCCATGACGCCGACCGTGAAGTCCTCGCGCTCGCGCGGCTTGCGATAGCTCCAGCGGCCCTCGCGGGACTCGGCCTCATAGGCATCGAACTCGCGGTAGTGCCGGATCAGGAAGTGACAGACGTACTCGGCCATCTGCACCGACATGCCGGCATCGTCGAGCCGCACGACCTGGGTCTGCGGCGGTACGTTGAGCTTGAGCAGCGCGTCGACGCCGGCGCCGATGTTGAACATGCCGCGCAGCCCGGGCTGCTCGTCCAGCAGCGCCTGCGGCGGCGCCCAGACCACGGCATGGTCGGCCGGCGCGGCGCCCGGCTCCCAGTTTTCGACTTCGGCTTCAGGCAAGGCGGCACGAAGGCTCGCGATCCATGGTTCGGGACGGTTGTCGGTGAGGCTGACGATGATTCGCATGAACGGATCTTAGAACCTGCCGGCGGGCATCCGGGAAGACCCTAGGACCCCAATCCATGAAATGCGTCCAAAACGGATCATCGACTCGTCCAGGAGGCAATCATGGAGATCAAGAACCCTTCGCCCGGCCTCTACAACGAAGACCTCGCGCCTGCGAAAGCGCGAAACTGGGGCGCATTCAGCATCTTCAACGTCTGGACCTCGGACGTGCACAGCCTCTGGGGCTACTATCTTGCGGCCAGCCTGTTCCTGCTGTGCGGCAGCTTCGTCAACTTCCTGATCGCGATCGGCCTGAGCTCGCTGGTGATCTTCGCGTTGATGAACCTGATCGGCTATGCCGGCGAAAAGACCGGCGTGCCGTACCCGGTGCTGGCGCGTGCCTCGTTCGGCGTATGGGGCGCCAATCTCGCAGCCCTGGTGCGCGCGATCGTGGCCTGCTTCTGGTACGGCGCGCAGACGGCCGCGGCCTCGGGCGCGGTGCTCGCCCTGTTGATCCGCAACGACAGCATGATGGAGTTCCACAAGGGCACGCATCTGCTGGGCCACTCCGGACTGGAACTGGCCTGCTATGTGGTGATCTGGGCGCTCCAGTTGCTCATCATCCAGAAGGGGATGGAAACCGTGCGGAGGTTCCAGGACTGGGCAGGTCCGGCAGTGTGGGTGGCGATGCTGATCCTGGCCGTTGGCCTGTGCGTCAAGGCCGGCGGTTTGTCCTTCGGGCATGGCATCCCGATGGAAGTGCTGCTCGACAAGACCAAGGACGCGGGCGTCTCTGGCGAGCCCGGCTCCTTCTGGGCGCTGATGGCGGTCGGCGCCACCTGGATCACGTACTTCGCGGCCCTGTACCTGAACTTCTGCGACTTCTCGCGCTACGCGAAGAACAAGGACGCGGTGCGCGTAGGCAACCTGTGGGGCCTGCCGGTGAACCTGATCGCCTTCTCGCTGGTTGCCGGCGTCACCACCATCGCGGCCTTCAAGGTGTATGGCGAAGTCCTGCTGCATCCTGAACAGATCTCCGCCAAGTTCGACAGCTGGGTGCTGGCGCTGATTGCCGCGATGACCTTTGCCGTGGCGACGCTCGGCATCAACGTCGTGGCCAATTTCGTCTCGGCCGCGTTTGACATCTCCAACACCTTCCCGCGCCGGATCAGCTTCAAGAAGGGCGGCTTCATCGCGGCGGCGATCGCGCTGGTGCTCTATCCGTTCGCGCCATGGGAAGGCAACGCCGCCCATTTCGTGAACGCCATCGGCGCGACCATGGGGCCGCTGCTGGGCATCATCCTGGTGGACTACTACCTCGTGGCGCGGGGCAACATCAACGTGGCGGCGCTCTACCAGGAGCATGGCGAGTACCGCTACGAAGGCGGATGGAACACGAATGCGCTGATCGCCACCGCGGTGGGCAGCGTGTTCTCGACCTTCCTGCCGAACTTCACCAATCTGCTGCCGGTCTGGTGGAACACCTACGGCTGGTTCTTCGGCGTGCTGATCGGCGGCAGCATCTACTACGTGATGGCGATGCTGCGGCCGCGCGCCGCCACGGTGGCGGCGCGGGCCTGAAGGCTCAGGCCGCGATACGCAGCAGCTCAGCGCCTTCGGTGACCTGGTCGCCCGGCGCATAGAGCAATTCCTCGACCGTGCCGTCGGCCGGCGCCGCGATCGTGTGCTCCATCTTCATCGCCTCCATCACGGCCAGCGGCTGGCCGCGGCTGACCTTGTCGCCGGCCTTGACCGCGAAGGACACGACCTTGCCGGGCATCGGTGCAGTGAGGCGGCCGCCCTCTGCCTGCGTGTCGCCCGCATGGGCGAGGCGATCGATGGCGGTGATCTTCGTGGCGCCTTGCGCGCCGAAGACATAGGCGGTCGCCTCGTCTTCGTAGACGTTGAGCGTGTGACGCTGGCCGCCGAACTGCACTTCGAGCTCGCCCGACGGGAAGCTTCCGATCTCCAGCGGCCCCGACACGTCGCCGACCTGCAGCGACAGCGCACCGTCGTGCAGATAGCGCAGCGCCGCACGCTTCGTCTCGCCACGGAACTCGAACTCGAAGGGCCGCGCCGCGACGCCGTGCGACTGCCAGCCATCGCGGCGGCTGAACGGGTCGGCGCTGGACGTCGCCGTTTCCGCAAGCAGCGTGCATGCGATCGAGGCGGCAGCGGCGAGCGGCAGGCCCAGCGGCTCCTGGTCGAACAGAACCGCGCGCTCGCGTTCGATGAGCGCGGTGTCGAGCTTTGCATTCGCGAACGAATCCGTGCGCAGGATGCCGCGCAGGAACTGCACGTTGGTCGCGACGCCGACGATGTGCGTCTGCGCCAGCGCCAGGTCGAGCCGGGCCAGCGCTTCCTCGCGCGTCGCTCCGTGGACGATCAGCTTGGCGATCATCGAGTCGTAGAAGGGCGAGATCACGCCGCCCTCGCGCACACCATCGTCGATGCGCACGCGGCTGCGCTGGAACGCGGTCGCTTGCGGCTTGCGGTAGACGTGCAGGGTGCCGGTCGCGGGCAGGAAGTTGTTGTCGGGGTTCTCGGCGCAAATGCGTGCCTCGATCGCATGGCCGTGGATCTGCAATTGCTCCTGTTTCAACGGCAGCGCTTCGCCCGAGGCCACGCGCAGTTGCCATTCGACGAGATCGAGCCCGGTGATGGCTTCGGTCACCGGATGCTCGACCTGCAGCCGCGTGTTCATCTCCATGAAGAAAAAGTTCATGCTTCCGTCGGCCCGCTGCTCGACGATGAACTCCACCGTGCCCGCGCCGACGTACTTCACGGCGCGCGCCGCCGAGACTGCCGCCTCGCCCATCTCTTGGCGCATCGCCTCGGTCATGCCGGGCGCCGGTGCCTCCTCCAGCACCTTCTGGTGCCGACGCTGCACCGAGCAGTCACGCTCGAACAGGTAGACGTAGTTGCCCTGCGTATCGCCGAAGACCTGGATCTCGATGTGGCGCGGGCGCTGCACGTACTTCTCGATCAGCACCGCATCGTCGCCGAAGCTGTTGATCGCCTCGCGCTGGCAGGAGGCGAGCGCTGCCGCGAAGTCGGCCGCCTTCTCGACGACGCGCATGCCCTTGCCGCCCCCACCCGCGCTGGCCTTGATGAGCACCGGATAGCCGATGCGGTCGGCCTCGCGTTGCAGCAACGCAGGGTCCTGGTCGCTGCCGTGGTAGCCCGGCACCAGCGGCACGCCGGCCTTCTCCATCAACTGCTTGGACTCGGCCTTCAGGCCCATCGCCTTGATGGCCGAAGGCGGCGGGCCGATGAAGACCAGGCCGGCGTCGGCGCAGGCCTGTGCGAACTCCTCGTTCTCGCTGAGAAAGCCATAGCCGGGATGGACGGCCTCGGCGCCCTTGGCCTTGGCCGCTTCGAGGATCTTCTCCCAGCGCAGGTAGCTGTCCTTGGGCGCGCTGCCGCCGAGGTAGACCGATTCGTCGCAGGCGCGCACATGGTTGGCATGCGCATCGGCGTCGGAGTACACGGCCACCGTGCGGATCGCCATGCGACGAGCGGTCGCCGCCACCCGGCAGGCGATCTCGCCACGGTTCGCGATCAGGATCTTCTTAAACATTCGATGAGTCTCCAGGAGAGTTCTTCTTGAGCTGGAACGCGGAGACCACGCCAGGATCGGGCCGGCCGCTGAAGATGCGGGCCACGCGGCCAAAAAGGGATTTGAGGAAGCGCCAGCTCTTGCGGATCAGCCACACGCTCAGCACCAGCACCGCGATGAAGAACACGCCGAACACCAGCGGATGCGCAACCGCCAGCCACAGACCGGCAGGCACCATGCCGTCCTCGATCAGCGAGGCGCCGACGTTGCTGAAAGGCTCCGGCGAGGTGTTGATCGCCGCGCGGGTCGTGGCCTTGGCCGCATGCGCAGTCGCCGCGAAACCGCCGCCGAGCAATGCTGCGACCAGTGCCATCGCCGCGTGGTCGGCGCCGAACACACCGGCCGCGAGCGCAGCCCCGGCGGGGATGCGGATCGCCGTATGGACCATGTCCCAGATCGAATCGAGCCCCGGGATCTTGTCCGCGAAAAACTCGACGAAGACCATGAAGCCGCTGGCCGCAATGACGACGGGGTGCGCAAGCAGGTGCAAGCCGCTCGGCAGCGGCACCCAGCCGAAGTAGCCGGCAAGGCCGGTGAGCAGGACAACCAGGTAGAGCCGGACACCACTCGCCCAGCCCAACGCGGCCGCCAGCGCCAGCAGTTGGGGCATGTCAAGGCTGCTCAACGCTCACCCCCAGCCTCGCCCACTTCGTGTGGCTTGGACACCCCCTTCCAGGGGGCAATCCCGGCGGCCCGGCAAAGCCGGTTCCGCGGGCTTTCTGGTACTGGCCAACCGTTCGCCACCTTCGTCACCTTATCCAACTGGGCTTGCGCTTCTGCAGGAAGGACTGGACGCCTTCGCGTCCTTCCTCACTGGCGCGGATATCGGCGATGCCTTGCACGGTCTTCGCCACCAGGGCATCGTCGATCTCGCGACCGGCAACGTCCGCGATCAGCGTCTTGCAGGCACGCACGGCCGCCGGGCTGGCGCTGGTGAGCGCCTTCACGATCTCCGCGACCTTGGCATCGAGCGCGTCCGCGCCCACCACTTCATGCACGAAGCCGATGCGATGCGCCTCGGTCGCGGTGAATCGCTCCGCGGTCAGGAACCAGCGCTGCGCGGCGCGCGTGCCCATCGCACGCAACACGTAAGGGCTGATGGTCGCGGGGATCAGGCCGATCTTGACTTCGCTGAGGCAATACCAGGCGGTGTCGACGCTCACCGCGATGTCGCAGGCGGCGACGAGGCCCATGCCGCCCGCATAGACATCGCCCTGCACGCGTGCGATCACCGGCTTCGGGCTTTCATGGATCGTGCGCAGCATCGCGGCGAGGCCGCCCGCGTCGGCGAGGTTCTGCTCGTGCGTGAAATCGGCCGCGCGACGCATCCAGTTGAGATTGGCGCCCGCGCAGAACGCCGGGCCGTTCGCGCCGAGCACGATCACGCGCACTTCGGCCGCGGCGCTCGCCTGCGCAAAGGCCTCGCCGAGTTCGCGGATGACGACGTCGTCGAAGGCATTGCGCAATTCGGGCCGGTTGAGCCAGATGCGCGCCACGGCGCCTTCGATCGCAAGTTCGAGAGTGGTGAAGTCGCTCATTGGCGTCATTCCCGTGATTCCTGTTGAAGGAGATAGACCCAGTCGAGCTCGGGCCCTGGATGGGCCATGGCCGTCAATGCGGCAGCCACCTGCCCGCGATGGTGGGTCGCATGGTTGAAGACATGGCCGAGCGCAGGCGCGAAGGGAATCAGCACCTTCTCGCCGTTGTTGCGGGTGTAGGCCAAGTCACCGTCGTAACGTTCCGGCGCCAGGGTCTCGAGCCACGGGCTCCAGCGCTTGACGGCCGCGGCGAGCGCGTTGCACACCTCGGCGCGGTCCGTGTGCAATTCGGTGTCGAGCGACATGCGCAAGGATTTGCCCTCCGCGAAGCGCGCGAACCAGATGTTGTCGGTCACCAGCAGGTGATTGACGGTACGGTGCACGGACCGGAAGTACAGACCGCAGTCCTTGTTCCAGTCCTCGTCGGACAGGCCCGCGAGGTTCGCATCGATGAGCCGGTTGGTGGCCCATACGTGGTAGCGGCCCAGGCTGGCGAAGTAGTTGGTGAGCGACATGGTCCGGCCCTCACATGCGGAAGATGCCGAATTTCGGCTCGGGAATCGGCGCATTGCGCGACGCGGCCAGACCCAGCGCCAGCACGCGGCGCGTGTCGGCAGGGTCGATGATGCCGTCGTCCCACAGCCGCGCCGTCGCGTAATAGGGGTGGCCCTGCACCTCGTACTGCTGGCGGATCGGTGACTTGAAGGCTTCCTCCTCCTCGGCGCTCCACTGGCCGCCCTTGCCTTCTATGCCGTCGCGCTTGACCGTCGCGAGCACGCTCGCGGCCTGCTCGCCGCCCATCACGCTGATGCGCGCGTTGGGCCACATCCAGAGGAAGCGCGGCGAATAGGCGCGGCCGCACATGCCGTAGTTGCCCGCGCCGAAGCTGCCCCCGATGATGATGGTGAACTTCGGCACATTGGCCGTCGCCACGGCCGTCACCATCTTGGCGCCATGGCGCGCGATGCCTTCGTTCTCGTACTTGCGGCCGACCATGAAGCCGGTGATGTTCTGCAGGAACACCAGCGGGATCTTGCGCTGGCAGCACAGTTCGATGAAGTGCGCGCCCTTCTGCGCCGATTCGGAGAACAGGATGCCGTTGTTCGCGACGATGCCGACCGGCATGCCCTCGATCTCGGCGAAGCCGCAGACCAGCGTGCTGCCGAAGCGCGACTTGAACTCATGGAACTCGCTGCCGTCGACGATGCGCGCGATGATCTCGCGCACGTCGAAGGGCTTGCGCGTGTCGACGGGGATCACGCCGTAGAGTTCGTCGGCGGGGAATTCGGGTGTTCGTGGTGCGCTCGACGGCGTCTCGGCTGCGGAGCCATTGCGCGCGTTCAGGTTGGCGACCGCCGATCGCGCCAGCGCCAGTGCGTGCAGGTCGTTCTGCGCCAGGTGGTCGGCCACGCCCGACAACCGTGTGTGCACGTCGCCTCCGCCCAGGTCCTCGGCCGTCACGACTTCGCCCGTGGCGGCCTTCACGAGCGGCGGGCCGCCCAGGAAGATGGTGCCCTGGTTCTTGACGATGATGCTTTCGTCGCTCATCGCGGGCACGTAGGCGCCGCCGGCCGTGCAGGAGCCCATCACCACGGCGATCTGCGCGATGCCCTGCGCGCTCATGTTGGCCTGGTTGTAGAAGATGCGCCCGAAGTGGTCGCGATCGGGGAAGACCTCGTCCTGGTTCGGCAGGTTGGCGCCGCCCGAGTCGACGAGGTAGATGCAGGGCAGGCGGTTCTGCTCGGCGATCTCCTGTGCACGCAAGTGCTTCTTGACGGTCATCGGGTAGTAGGTCCCGCCCTTCACCGTCGCGTCGTTGCAGACGATCATGCAGTCGACGCCGCTGACCCGTCCGATGCCGGCGATCAGGCCCGCGCCGGGCGCGGCGCCGTGGTACATCGCGTGGGCGGCGAGCGGTGCCACTTCGAGGAAGGGCGTGCCCGGGTCCAGCAATTGCGCGACGCGATCACGCGGAAGGAGCTTGCCGCGCGCGGTGTGCTTGCTGCGCGCCGCCTCGCCGCCGCCGGCCTCGACCTTGGCGAACTGCGCGTGCAGGTCGTCGACCAGTGCACGCATGGCGGTCGCGTTGGCCTGGAATTCGGCCGAACGGGCGTTGAGCTTGGTCTCGAGTTTCATTGAGCCCCCACGCTCGGCACTGTCGTGTCCTCGCTGCCCCCCGAGGGGGCGCGAGCTTGCTTGAAGCGGTTCTGCGCTGCGCTCATCATGCTGTCTTGTCCTCATCCAGACCAAGCTGGTGTTTCATCGCTTCGCGAATCCTGAATTTCTGAATCTTGCCCGTGACGGTCATCGGGAAGGCGGTGACGAACTCGATGTACCTGGGCACCTTGTAGTGCGCGATCTGGCCCTTGCAGAAATCGCGGATCTCGTCGGCGGTGACGGTATGCCCCGGCTTTGGAATGATCCATGCGCACAGCTCCTCGCCGTACTTCTTGTCGGGCAGGCCGACGACCTGCACGTCCTGCACCTTGGGATGGCGATAGAGGAATTCCTCGATTTCGCGCGGATAGATGTTTTCGCCACCGCGAATGACGAGGTCCTTGATCCGTCCAACGATGTTGACGTAGCCCTCGGTGTCCATCGTCGCGAGGTCACCGGTGTGCATCCAGCCTTCGCTGTCGATGGCCTCGCGGGTCTTCTCTTCGTCTTCCCAGTAGCCGTGCATCACCGAATAGCCGCGCGTGCAGAACTCGCCCGAAACGCCCGGCGCGACGATCTCGCCGGTCACCGGATCGATGATCTTGATCTCGAGGTGCGGCTGCACCGTGCCTACGGTCGACACGCGCTTGTCGAGCGGCGTGTCGGTCGAGCTCTGGCAGCTCACGGGGCTGGTCTCGGTCATGCCGTAGGCGATGGTGATTTCGCGCAGGTGCATCTGGTCGACCACGCGCTTCATGACTTCGGTCGGGCATGGCGAGCCGGCCATGATGCCGGTGCGCAGCGTCGAGAAATCGAACTCACTGAAGCGCGGATGGTCGAGCTCGGCGATGAACATCGTCGGCACGCCATGGAGGCCCGTGCACTTCTCCGCCTGCACCGTCCGCATCACCGTGAGCGGGTCGAAGCCGTCGTTGGGGTAGACGATGGTCGCGCCGTGCGTCATGCACGCAAGGTTGCCCAGCACCATGCCGAAGCAGTGGTAGAGCGGCACGGGGATGCACAGGCGATCGACCGGCGAGAGCTTCATGCACTCGCCGATGAAGAAGCCGTTGTTGAGGATGTTGCGATGCGTCAGCGTCGCGCCCTTCGGGAAGCCGGTGGTGCCGCTGGTGAACTGGATGTTGATCGGGTCGGTCGCTTTCAGCGTCTTGGCAATGGCGGCGACCTGCGGGTCTTCGGCCGTGCCGCTGTCGAGCAGGGCCGAGAAGCGCAACAGGCCCGGCAGTTCGCCGGTGTCGACCGGCGTGTCGATCCACGCCACGGTGCGCAGGTTCGGCAGACGCGCGGCCTGGAGGGCACCGGGCTTCGCATCCGCCAGTTCGGGCGCCAGTTCGCGCAGCATGCCGACGTAGTCGCTGGTCTTGAAGCTCTTCATCGTGACCAGCGCCTTGCACGCCACCTTGTTGAGCGCGTATTCGAGCTCCGAGGTGCGGTAGGCCGGATTGATGTTGACCAGGATGATGCCGACCTTCGCCGTGGCGAGTTGCATCAGCACCCAGGGGGCGTTGTTGTGCGACCAGATGCCGACGCGGTCGCCCGGCGAAAGGCCGAGCCCCAGCAGGGCGCTGGCGAGCCGGTTGGCTTCGCGCTGGAGTTCGAGGTAGCTGAAGCGCTTGCCCTCATGCGCGCTGACCAAGGCTTCGTGATCGCCCTGCCGCGCAGCCATGTCATCGAAGAAGTCGCCGATGGTCTGTTCGATCAGCGGCACGTCGGTGGCGCCTTTTGCGATGCTTTCCGTCAGTGGCACGTCGTCTCCTTGTCTTGCGCCTTCTGCCGTCCCGTCCATGCTATGCCGTCTCGGCAAACAGTTCGCGACCGATGAGCATGCGACGGATTTCGCTGGTGCCTGCACCGATTTCATAGAGCTTCGCGTCGCGCCAGAGTCGCTCGACCGGGAAGTCCTTGGTGTAGCCCACCCCGCCCAGCGCCTGGATCGCTTCGCCAGCCATCCACGTCGCCTTCTCGGCCGAGTAAAGAATCGCGCCCGCCGCGTCCTTGCGGAAGGTGCGCGCGTGGTCGTTGCGGTCGCAGGCCTTGCCGACGGCGTACACATAGGCGCGCGTCGCCTGCCAGGTCGAATACATGTCGGCCAGCTTGCCCTGCATCAGTTGGAACTCGCCGATGCTCTGGCCGAACTGCTTGCGCTCGTGCACGAAGGGCAGCACCGCATCCATGCAGGCGGCCATGATGCCCAGCGGTCCACCGGAGAGCACGGCGCGCTCGTAGTCGAGGCCGCTCATCAGCACCTTCGCACCCTGGCCCTCGCCACCGAGAACGTTCTCTTCAGGCACTTCGCAGTTGTCGAAGAACAGCGGGAAGGTGTTGGAACCGCGCATGCCCAGCTTGTCCAGCTTGGTGCCGGCGGAGAAGCCCTTGAAGCCCTTCTCGACGATGAAGGCCGTCATGCCGCGGGCGCCCATCTCGGGCTCGGTCTTGGCGTAGATCACCAGCGTGTCGGCGTCCCCGCCGTTGGTGATCCACATCTTGCCGCCGTTGAGCACGTAGCGATCGCCCTTCTTCTCGGCACGCAGCTTCATGCTGACGACGTCGGAGCCGGCATTGGGCTCGCTCATCGCCAGCGCGCCGACGTGCTCGCCGCTGACCAGCCCGGGCAAGTACTTCTTCTTCTGCGCCTCGCTGCCGTTGCGGTGGATCTGGTTGACGCAGAGGTTGGAATGCGCGCCGTACGAGAGGCCGACCGAGGCCGAGGCCCGCGAGACTTCCTCCATCGCGACGATGTGCGCGAGGTAGCCGAGTTCGGTGCCGCCGTATTCCTCTTTCACCGTCATGCCGTGAAGGCCGAGGTCGCCGAGCTTCTTCCAGAGGTCGTGGGGGAACAGGTTGTCGCGGTCGATGTCCGCAGCGCGCGGTGCGATTTCCTCGGTCGCGAAGGTCTGGATCGCGTCGCGCAGCGAATCGATGGTGTCGCCCAGGTCGAAGTTCAGGCCGGGATCGTGCATGGGTTGTCTCCTCTGTCGGGGTCGGCCGCGCCGGGAATCTGCGCGCGGAAAACCGCAGCTTACGCTGTGTGCCGTTGCAATTGGCGCCACAATGGTTGCAAATCCCGCCACCATCTTCCGCCCTGTCATGTCGTCGTCCCCGCTCCGGCACAGCAGCCGTGCTGCCACGCCGATGGCCTTTGTGCAAGCTATTGTCCGGGGTTATGAACGCTACGGCATCGACCCTTCCGGGGCGCTGGCGGAGGCACAGATCGCGCCGCATGAACTCGAAAATCCGCAGGCCCGCGTCACGGCGGCACAGTTCGAGGCGCTGTCGGGCTTTGCGATGCAGGAGCTCGACGACGAGGCGCTCGGCTGGTTCGGTCGGCGCCTCCCCTGGGGCACCTACGGGATGCTGTGCCGCGCCTCGCTGAGCTCGCCGGACCTGGGCGTGGCGATCAAGAGATGGTGCAGGCATCACCGGCTGATGACGGAAGACATCACGCTCGACCTGTCGGTGGCGGGCGGCATCGCCACCGTCTCGATCACCGAGCATCGCGCGCTGGGGGTCTTTCGCGAGTTCTGCCTGGTCTCGAGCCTGCGCTTCCTGCACGGCTACGCCTGCTGGGCGATCGATTCGCGGGTTTCGTTGAGCGCGGCGTCGTTTCCGTTCGAAGCGCCCCCGCACCGCGACGCCTATCCGCTGATGTTCGGCGGCGAGCTTCACTTCGGTGCCGCGAAGGCCAGCTACAGCTTCGACGAGCGCTACCTGGCGCTACCACTCCAGCGTGACGAGCGCGCGCTCCGGACGATGCTGCGCCGCGCGCTTCCGCTCACCGTACTCCAGTACCGTCGCGACCGGCTCCTGGGCCAGCGCGTTCGGGAGCTGCTGCGCGCCCGCAGCGGCGAGGTCGCCACGGCCGACGCCCTCGCCGGATACCTGAACGTGTCCAGCCGCACGCTGCACCGGCAGTTGCAGGAAGAAGGCATCTCCCTGCAGGCGCTGAAGGACGAAGTGCGGCATGAGTGGGCCGCCGACCAGTTGCGCCGCACCGACCGACCGATCAAGCAAGTGGCACTGGCGGTGGGCTTCCGCAACGAGAAAAGCTTCTCCCGGGCCTTCCGGAGTTGGGCGGGGGTGACACCGGGCGCTTTCCGGCGTGGCGAGCAGCCTGTTACAGACTGGACCCTCAATCCGTGAAAAAAACACGTCCTGGTGCGCATCGAGCCCTGGAGTGCCCTCGGAGCGCCCTAGGATCGCCGGATGCAGCAAGTTCCCGACACCGACACCTCCGAGTTCGCCGCCCTCATGGACTTCATCGCCACTTCAGGGCGCGTCCGCAGCCACCCGTTCGTGAACGAGAACGCCGACAAGCTGGTCTCCCAGATGTGGTCGGGCCGCGCCAAGGCGATGACCCAATCGCTGGCTGCCATGGCCAAGGCGGCCGTCCGCGGCAACCCCTGAAGCTCAATCCCGGCGCTCGTGGGCGCCCAGTGAATTCCGCAACGCTTGGAATTCGGGCGAGCGTTGCAGTGCGCTGCGCCCCGCGGCGATCAACCGGGTGACTTCCTCGTCGGTGATCGAGAACGCCGTCGGCACCTGAAGCAGCCTGAGCCGCAATTCGCCATCGGCGGCATCGCGCAGGTTGACCTGCACCACGTGAATCTCCGCCTCGGACGCGAAGGCATCGGCGCCTTCCGAATTGCGGTTCTTCAGGTCCTCCCGCCACTGGCGGGCGGTATCGAGCAGGAATTCCTGCGTTTCCAGCGTCGAGCGCGCGCCCGCGCCGAAGAGCAGCGTATCGGCCACCTCCCTGACGCGCGGCAACCTGTCGCTCGTGTCGACATTGTTCGACGGGTCGCGTGCGGAGTTGACACTGATCAGGACCAGCTTGCGAACGCTGCCGCGCGGGATCCCGACCTCCTCGAAACTCTCCCGCAACCCGCCGCCGAAAAGGGCACGATCGAGCAATCGGCGAACCGCCAGGTTGTCCGCGACGCCGCCGTCCACGAGATGGATGAAGGGACGGGCCTGTGCATCGAGGTAGCTGTTGGCCTGCATGCGGAACATGCGCGCGCGGTAGTTGCCCTGGGCGCGCACGGTCAGCCTTGGCACGATGCCGCGGTCGCGGCACTCCTGGGCATAGTTCTTCAGCGTCATCGGGCTCAGCAGCACCGGCACCGCGGACGACGCCGCCACGGCGAAAGACAGCGGGACCGTCTGCAAGTCCGAGCAGATGAGTTCGAACTGGTCTGCCGTGAACTCGAAGGGCGTACCCAGCGACATGTCGGTCGCGGCGATCACGAGCTGCGGATGCCGCGGGTTGCGCTCCACATCGGCGTAGGTCTTGCCCTCGTAGATCTCGTCGAGACGGCGCGCCAGCAAATGCGTGCGGCCGTACCAGGGCGAGGTGAGGTCGTGCAGGCTCCGGGGCCGCAACGCCTGCAGGATCAGGCTGTTCTGGAAGTTCTGACGCAGGAAGTCTCGTTCGAAGTCCGGCAGCTTGGCGGCGCCGAAAGCGGCATAGTAGGCCGCGAGGATGCTGCCGCCCGACACACCGCTGATGACGTCGGTGGCCTCGAGCAGGTCGGTATGGCGACCGTTCCACTCGAATTGGGTGCGGTGCAGTTCGGCCAGCACGCCATATCCGAAGGCCGCCGCACGCGCACCGCCGCCGGACAGCGTGACGGCGACGAGGATGGTCGGGTCGCGGCCCGCTGTGGCGACGATGGAGGCGCGCGGAGCGGGGTTTTCGGGCAGCGGATCGTTGAGCCAGGGCCGCAGCGACGAACAGCCCGCGACGCAGGCCGCGATCAGGAGGCCACAGGCTGCGCGGAGGCCTCGCATGTCGATGGGCTCAGGCGAACGCGGGGCGCCATTCGGCCAGCAAGGCCGGCAACTGCGCCATGTCGGTGAAGATCTGGACAACGCCGACGGCACGCAGGGCGGCGGGCCCGCTATGGCCCAGGTCGGAAGGGCTGTAACCGAAGACGGTCGCACCCGCCGCGACGCCGGCCGTGGCGCCGGTGGCGGTGTCTTCCACCACTGCGCAGCGGGCGGGGTCGACACCCAGCGCCGCGGCTGCGGCCAGGTACACATCGGGCGCCGGCTTCGAGCGCGGCGTCTCGTGGCCGCTGAAGATGCGGCCCTCGAAGCAATCGAGGATGCCGATCTTGTCGAGCTGCAACTCGACCTTGATCCGATCGGCGCCCGATGCACAGGCGATGCGGCCGTCCAGCGCAGCGTGCAGCGCGCGCACAGCCTGCGCAGCATTGGGAATCGCCAGCAGGTCGCGCTCGAGGGCTTCGTTGCGACGACCCCGAAAACCTTCGAGCCACTCGTCGGTGATCACGAAGCCGGTCTTCGATTCAATCAGTGCGACCTCGTCCTTGACCGCCTTGCCGACGAACAGCCGCATCGACTCCTCGACGCTGAGCTTCCAGCCGAGTTCGCCGAGCATCTCCGCGAGCACACGGTTGGTGATGGGTTCGGAGTCGACCAGGACGCCGTCGCAGTCGAAGAGGACGGCGTCGAAGGGGAAGGCTTTCATGGGGCGATCGTATCAACGAACCCGATTGCAACGGATCGCCTCACAAAGCCGGATTGCTCTCCTCGAACTCCTACGCCGTTGGCGCGGGCCCCTTCATCCTGGCAATCGCTTCTTGCCAACGCCTTTGACAAGCCTGCAAGTAACCTTTGACCTGCAGATTGCCCTCGCCGCAATCGGATGCTTTGCAGGCCATGGCTTTGGGAATTAGCGCCAAGCCGGCCTCAAGTTGTTGCAACTGAATACCAGGCGGCTGGATCCATTGCAGCAAGGGTTCGAGCACCCCGACCTCGGAAACGGTCAGGACGGGGAAGAACTTGGCCATGATCTTTCGTCTGACGATTGCAAACTGAGGGCGCATGTCAGACATATTCTTGGATTGCTGACCTTGGTGGACCCGGTATCGCAGAACGACCCGGGGTAGGTTGGCGAACTTGACCCTTCGCAGCATGGCCTCCACCCAGAAATTCCAATCACACGCCCAGCTCAAGGCAGGATCCAAGCGCAAACCCGCTTCCTTGATCAACGCGCTGCGCATCATGACCGTGGGATTGTTGATATTGGAAGTTCCGGACAGAAGGTTGGCCTTGATCGTGGCGTCGTCCGGAGGCATCGATATTGTTGCTTCAGCGGCGCCAAAGGCTTGCATGCCCCCGCCAAGGATCATGATCTTCGGATTCTTTCTCAGGAACCCGAGCTGAGCTTGCAGCCGATCTTTCAGGGCGATGTCGTCATGGTCGATATGAGCGATGTACTCGCCTTGCGCAGCCTCATAGCCGAGATTGACTGCCGCTGCTGTCCCCGAATTCACCGGCTGTTGCAATAGGCGGATGCGCGGGTCCGAATACGAACCCACCACATTGACCGTCTCATCTTTGGAGGCGTCATCGACAATGAGAAATTCGAAGTCGCGGAAATTCTGCGCCAGAACGGAGTCGATGGTTTCTCTGACGAAAGACGCCGCGTTGTAGGTGGGCATGACGACTGAAACGCAAGGCATGGACGATCCTCTGGCGGTGGACTCACGGGGCCGCGGATGATACGAAGGGGCGCGCCACTTCGAGGCGCGCCGCCCCTTCAGCACATCATTCCGAGACCGATCTCACGGGAATATAGATACTTCCCCCCATCGCCTGGAACTCCGCCGATTTGCCCGCCATGCCGTCCTGCACCGCCGCGGTCTCGTCCAGCCCGCGCTGCGCGGCGTACTCGCGCACCTCCTGCGTAATCTTCATCGAGCAGAACTTCGGCCCGCACATGGAACAGAAGTGCGCGACCTTGCTGCTGTCCTTGGGCAGTGTCTCGTCGTGGAATTCGCGCGCGGTGTCGGGATCGAGGCCCAGATTGAACTGGTCCTGCCAGCGGAACTCGAAGCGGGCCTTGGAGAGCGCGTCGTCGCGGGCGCGTGCGCCGGGATGGCCCTTGGCCACGTCGGCTGCGTGCGCGGCGATCTTGTACGCGATGATCCCCTGCTTCACGTCGTCGCGGTCCGGCAGGCCCAGGTGCTCCTTGGGCGTGACGTAGCACAGCATCGCCGTGCCGGCCCAGCCGATCATCGCGGCGCCGATGGCGCTGGCGATGTGGTCGTAGCCCGGCGCGATGTCGATGGTCAGCGGGCCCAGCGTGTAGAACGGCGCCTCGTGGCAGTGCTTGAGCTGCTCGTCCATGTTGGCCTGGATGAGGTGCATCGGCACGTGGCCCGGGCCTTCGATCATGGTCTGCACGTCGTGCTTCCACGCGATCTTCGTGAGTTCGCCGAGCGTGCGCAGTTCGGCGAACTGGGCCTCGTCGTTGGCATCGGATGCGCATCCCGGGCGCAGGCCGTCGCCGAGCGAGAAGCTCACGTCGTAGGCCTTCATGATGTCGCAGATGTCCTCGAAGTGCGTGTAGAGGAAGCTCTCCTTGTGATGCGAGATGCACCACTTGGCCATGATCGATCCGCCGCGCGAGACGATGCCGGTGCGGCGGTCCGCCGTGAGGTGGATGAAGGGCAGCCGCAGGCCCGCATGGATGGTGAAGTAGTCGACGCCCTGTTCCGCCTGCTCGATGAGCGTGTCGCGGTAGATCTCCCAGGTGAGGTCTTCGGCGACGCCGCCGACCTTCTCCAGCGCCTGGTAGATCGGTACCGTGCCGATCGGTACCGGGCTGTTGCGCACGATCCAGTCGCGCGTGGTGTGGATGTTCCGGCCCGTGGAGAGGTCCATCACGTTGTCCGCTCCCCATCGGATGGCCCACACGAGCTTCTCGACCTCTTCCTCGATGCTGGAGGTGACAGCCGAGTTGCCGATGTTGGCATTGATCTTGACCTTGAAGTTGCGGCCGATCGCCATCGGCTCTACTTCGGGGTGGTTGATGTTGGCCGGGATGATGGCGCGGCCACGCGCCACCTCATCGCGCACGAATTCGGGCGTGATGATCTTCGGAATCCGCGCGCCCATCGGGTTGCCGGCGAGCCGCTTTTCGCGCGCTTCGTCGGCGAGGTATTCGGCCATCCATTCGCGGCGGCCGTTCTCGCGCAGGGCGACGTACTCCATCTCGGGCGTGACGATGCCGCGGCGTGCGTAGTGCATCTGCGTCACGTTGGCGCCGGACCTGGCGCGGCGGGGTGTGCGCTGCAGTGCGGCCGCGCCCGCGCGCAATTCGGCGATGCGTTGCGCGTCGCGATCGGCGTGCGTCGCGCCGTCGTCGAGCGCCAGGTGCATGCGGCCTTCATAGCTTTCGGTGTCGCCGCGCTCGGCAATCCATGCGTCGCGCACGCCGGGCAGGCCGCGCCGGACGTCGATGTCGGCGGCGGGATCGGTGTACGGCCCGGAGGTGTCGTAGAGCGATACGCACTCGCCGTTGGTGAGCGACACCTCGCGCACCGGCACGCGCAGGTCGGGCCTGCTGCCGGCGATGGCGTTCTTGGTGGAGGCGGGAAAGGGTTCACGCGTGAGCGTGAGCAGGGACGCGAACTTGTCGATGGCATTCATGCGGGGCACTCCTGATGAGGGACTAAGGGTGCTCCGCAATCGCTCCAGTGGAGGGTGATGCCCTGTCGAGGACGGAACATCACCTTGGAGTCGCAGCTCTTCTTACGCTGGTATGAACCAGATCAAGTTCGCGGGTTCGGCCGCTTGGCCATCTCAGCACACATCTGCGTGCACCCCGGAGCGGGGTCGATTCTAGGCCTCGTTCGACGAAAGGATCAAGTCGCGCGGGCGGCAACCATGGTCGGGACTGCCTGCAACTCTTCGGCATCGGACTCAGCCGCCACCGCCGCGGCCCAGGCGTCGAGGCCGCCGGCCAGCACGCGCACCCGCGGCAGGCCCGCTGCCATCAGCACGCGCGCGGCCGCGATGGCGGACTCGTCGTTCGGGCAGTCGCAGAACACGACGAGCTCGCGCCCATCGGAGAAGCTGCCGAGCCGCTTCGGCAGATGACCCAACGCGATGCCGATGGCGCCGGGGATCACCCGCTCGTCCAGCGCGCGCGCTTCGTCCGAACGCACGTCGATCACAGTGGGGCTCGCGCCGGCGGCGATGGCTTCGCGCAACATCCGGACTTCCATCAGCTCGATGTCGTCGGCACGCTGCGCCATGCGCCGTTGCCGATAGCGCCAGAGGATGAACCCGGCGAGCAGCACTGCGAACAGGACCAGGGCAGTCAGGCCGATATCGGAAATCACCGTCAGCACGTCCTGGATCGCGGCGTGGAAAATGCGCCCGACAAGCAGGAAGCCCAGTGTCCAGATGAGCGCGGCCACGATCTCGTAGGACAGGAAGCGAAGATTCGACATGCCCAGCGCGCCGGCCATCGGCGGCGCCACCACCGACACGCCCGGCACGAACTTGGCCGCGATCAGCGACATCCCGCCCCAGCGCCCGAGGATCGATTCGCTGCGCTTCACGCAGGTGTCGGTCGACAACGAAATCCGGCACAGCAGCCGCATCACCCGATAGCCCCAGCGCCGTCCGGCCAGGAACCACACGCCGTCGCCGATGATGTTGCCGATCACCGCCGCCGCCACAACGCTCGTCAGGGACAGTTCCCCGCCTACCGTCAGCCCACCCGCCACGATCACGAAAGGCACGGCCGGCACCGGCGCGCCAAGGCGCGTCGCCAGCGTCACGAGGAAGACCAGCAGCGACCCCTGGCTGGCGAGGAGCGAGACGAATTCGTTCATGGTGGGATGCTATTGCGCAGGTTTCGGTGCGGCCGGGGCAGGCGCTGAAGCGACGGCGCCACTCAGGTCGATATCGGAAAAATAGGAGACGCCGTGCGCCTTGGTGTTGTCCGCATCGGCCTGGATCGCAATCCCCACCACGTCCGGCAGCGTATCTCCGGCCTCGGCGCCGAAGGCTCGCTTGTAGTCGGTCACCAGTTTGCGCTTCTCGGTCAGCCAGCCGCCGGACTTGTCGGTCGCACCCGATTCGATCACGTCCATGCGTATGCGCTTGGTGAAGGCGTTGTCGAATTCGCTGCCCTTGCTTTCCTTGACGTCCCAGACGTAGCAGAGGGTTTGGGTTGGCACCGATTCACCGGTGGAGCTTTTCGCCAGCGCGAGCTTGGCGCGCTCGCCCACCGACAACCGATCGGCAGGGAAGTCGAAGAAGACGCAGACCTTGGCCGCGCCGTCGTCGCCGCCCTTGGTGCGCAGATTGGCACCTTCCACGAATTCCTCGACCTTCCAGCGCCAGGAGAGTGTGGCTTCGTCGTCGAGCTGAATCCGGGTGGGATGGACCAGGTTGCCGTAGGACTTGTCGGCATCGACCTTGAGGACCTTCTGGCCATCGAGTTGGGTGATCTCGAACTTCGTCGGCGCCTTGTTGGGCAGGGTCGAGAAGCGCCACGGCGCGGGCGCCTGCGGGCCCGGCGCGGTCGAGAACGGCGTCAACACGCTGTCCGCGTACGCGGCCGGGGCAGCCATGCAGAGCAGTGCGGTCGCCAAGGGGAACGCCGCCGCGGCGAGCGAGCCCAGTCCCTGTCCACAACGGAATCTCGTGTCGTCCATGGCTGGTCCCCTTCTATTGGCTGTCGGTTTGGAAACGGGCGCGGTGCGTCCTCCGACACGCAGTGTGATCCAGGCGCGCCACAAGATAAATACCCCAAAGGGAATCGCTCTGTCTCCCGCCCGCGCACAATCGCCCGGCGCTACGCAATCGATAGCACCTTCCGCAGGCGCGACGCCAGTGCCGGCCTGTTCACCCGATCGATCAGTGCGGGTCGCCGTCCACGTAGTACCACCGATGGAGGAGCCCGCTCTCCTCCCGGACGAAGCGGCTGCGCTCGTGCAGCCGGGTGGCCACGCCGGCGCTGCTGCGCTGCCGGGCGACGAATTCGACCTCCGCATGGTCGGCGTCGAGCACCGACCGGGAACGCACGTCGAGCCCCAGCCACTTCACGCCAGGTTCGAAGTCCAGTTCGGCGGGGCGCGTGGACGCGTGCCAGGTCGCCAACAGGTAATCGGCCCTCTCCAGCACGAAGGCGGTGTAGCGCGAGCGCATGAGCGATTCGGCGTCCGTTGCGGGCGTGTTCTCGAAATCGTCCACATAGCGCCCGCAGCACTGGGCATAGGCCAGCGGCAACTCACGGCGGTCGCGGCGCCCGCAGGGACAGGGAACACGGGCGGGGCTGGCAGAAGATGCGGACATGAAGGGGTATTGGCAAGGAATCCAGTGCGTATTGTGCAGACCCTCGCACAAACCCTGAATTCGGCCGGTGGCGCGGCACCTATTTCGTCGGGGCAGGCAGCCGGCCCAGCAAGGGCTCGATGGCCAGGCCGAGCGCCAGCAGCTGGCGATCGCTTCCGGCCGGACCGTCGAGCTCCAGTCCGACCGGGAGGCCGCTCGTGGCGCCAAGCCCCGCCGGCAATTGCAGGCCCGGAAGACCGGCGTTGCTTCCGGGGTCCGTGTTCTGGATGAGGACGACGAAGTTCTCTACGCTGCTGGCGTCCGGCGTCGCTGCGAGCGCCACGCGCGGGACCGTCGGGAACACCAGCGCGTCCAGCCTGTTCTTCGTGAAGGTGTCGCGATAGAGCTTTTGCAATGCGGGCCGCGCCACGCGCATCGCGTTGTCGTAGGCGGGTTTGGCATCGACCACACCGTTCGGCGCCGGCAGCTTGCGCGGGATGATCAGCCCGTCGAAAGTGCCCTTGACGTCCGGACTGGCGACGGCGGCGGCCAGTTGCGCGAGGTCGACCCCGGTGCGGTATCGGGCCAGGTAGGTCGCGATGTCGTCGTGCGCCTCGTACAGCGCCACCGGGAAGCCGATGGCGCCGTTCAGCTCCATCAGCTTCGGCATCTCCACGTCCACCAGGGTCACGCCGGCCGCGCGCAGCTTCGCCAGCGCGGCGTCCGTGGCGGCGCGCGTGTCGGGATCGAGATTGGCGTAGAAGGCCGGAACCACCCCGAGGCGCACGCTCTTCAGCCTGGCGGGCTTGATCGGCGTGCCGCCGACGATTACACGGTCCATCAGCGCAAGATCCGCCACCGACAGGGCCATCGGGCCGGCGGTGTCGCGCGTGTGCGAGATCGGCGCGATGCCATCCTGCGAATAGCGGCCGACGGTCGGGCGCAGCGATGCGCAGCCGTTGAAGGCGCAGGGAATGCGCACCGATCCGCCCGTGTCGGTTCCGAGCGCGGCCGGCACCATGCGCGCGCCGAGTGCCGCGCCATTGCCCGAGGACGAACCGCCTGCGATGCGACTGCTGTCGTACGCATTGCGTACGCCGACTTCCGACCCGGTCTGGAACGCGGGGTTGTAGCCGGTGACGCCGAAGGCCAGCTCATGCATGTTCGTCTTGCCCATCACGATGGCGCCCGAGGCGCGGAGCTTGGCAACGACCGGTGCGTCCGCGGATGGAACAAATGTCCTGAGCGCCGGCGTGCCGGCGGTCGCGGGCAGGCCCCTCACCTGGATGTTGTCCTTGATCGCCACCGGCACGCCGCCGAGCGGCTTGCAGGGGCCACCCTTCCTCCGCGCCGCGTCGGCCTCGCGCGCCTCGCGCAAGGCGCCGGCTTCGTCGAGCGTGATGAACGCGTTCAGCTGCATCTTCGCCTTGGCTCGTGCGAAGTAGGCCGAAACCAGCTGCTCGCTGCTGAGCGAGCCTGCACAGATCTGCTGCGCAGCCTCGCTGGCTGTCAGGGTGGCGAGATCCGGGGCGGCGGATTGCGCCAGCGCGGGCGCGCCGAAGGCAGCGACGGAAAGAATCGCCGCCGCGCGCGCGGTGCAGATGAACGAAATGTGCATGGCAGAAACCTCTCCGATGGGATGCCGCCATCCTGCAACGTTGCCCTTCGCTTGTCTGTCATCCAAATCGATGACAGCGCGGTGATTCAGGCCAATGCGCGCTGGATCAGCAGCTTCTGGATGTCCGAGGTGCCTTCGTAGATCTGGCAGACGCGCACGTCGCGGTAGATCCTCTCCAGCGGGAAGTCGTTGACGTAGCCATAGCCGCCCAGCGTCTGGATCGCCGCGCTGCACACGCGCTCGGCCATTTCGCTGGCGAAGAGCTTGGCCATGGCCGCTTCCTTCAGGCAAGGCTGGCCGGCATCGCGCAGGCTCGCGGCATGCCAGATGAGCTGCCGTGCCGCTTCGAGCTGCGTCGCGCATTCGGCCAGCCGGAAACCCACCGCCTGCTGGTCGAAGATCGAGCCGCCGAAGGCCTGGCGCTCCTTGGCGTAGGCCAGCGCCACCTCGAAGGCGCTGCGCGCCATGCCCACGCTCTGCGCGGCAATGCCGATGCGCCCGCCTTCCAGCGCGCCCAGCGCGATCTTGTAGCCCTCGCCTTCCTGGCCGATGAGGTTTTCGGCCGGAATGCGGCAGGCGTCGAAGTTGATCTGCGCCGTGTCGCTCGAATGCTGGCCGAGCTTGTCCTCCAGCCGCGCTACGTTGTAGCCCGGCGCGTCAGTCGGCACGATGAAGGCGCTCATGCCGCGCTTGCCCGCCCCCTTGTCGGTGACCGCGATCACGATCGCGACCTGCCCGTTCTTGCCGCTGGTGATGAACTGCTTGACGCCGTCGATGACCCAGCCGTCGTCGTCCTTGCGCGCCGTCGTGCGCAGCGACGAAGCATCGCTGCCCGCCTGCGGCTCCGTCAGGCAGAAGGCGCCGAGCATCCGGCCCTGCGCCAATGGCTGCAGCCACTGCTTCTTCTGCTGCACGTTGCCGTAGCGCATGAGGATGGCGTTGACCGGGCAGTTGGTCACGCTGATCGCGGTGCTGGTGCCGCCGTCGCCGGCTGCGATTTCCTCCAGCACCAGCGCAAGCGTCAGGTAGTCGAGCCCGGCGCCGCCGTCTTCCTCGGGCACGCAGATGCCGTAGGCGCCGAGCGCCGCCAGCCCGTCGTGCGCCTCCTTCGGGAAGCTGTGCTCGCGGTCCCAGCGCGGTGCGTGGGGCCAGAGTTCCGCTTGCGCGAACGCGCGCACGGCATCGCGAATCGCTTCCTGGTCGGCGCTGAGCAGCATGGGGGGTTCCTTACTTTCCTTGACCGAGGTCCATGATCAGCTTGCTGGCCATGTAGAGACGGCGCGGGATCGCGCTGGTGTCCACGTACTCGGCCTTGTCGCTGTGATAGCCGAAGCCGGGCAGGCCCAGGCTTTCGATGACCGGCTTGCCCGACAGCGCTGCATAGGCCGCGTCGGTGCCGCCGCCGGTGCGCTCGACGATCTCGAGTTCGCCGCCGGCTTCCTTGTAGTAGGCCACGGCCTTGTCGACCAGCTTGCGGCCGGCGTCGCCCGCGTTGAATGCGGGGCGACCTCGCGTGACGAGCACCTTGACGTCGGCCTCGGGCAGCTTCTTCTGCTGCGCCTTGGCTTCGAGCGTCTTCATCGCGGCCTCGAAATCCTCGTTCTTCGCGTAGCGCACGTCGGCGTTGAGCGTGGCCCCTGCCGGGATGATGTTGGAGACGTTGCCGGCCTTGGCCATGGTCCAGTTGAAGCGCAGGCCCTTGGCCTTGTCGTCGATGCTCATCGTGCGCAGCACCAGGTCCGATGCCTCGACCAGCGCGTTCACGCCAAGCTCGGGCGCGGCGCCGGCGTGCGAGGCCTTGCCGGTGACGTTGACCTGCACATAGGCGATGCCCGAAGTGCCGAGCGAGAGGTCTTCCTTGCCAGCGCCGGTGGGCTCGAAGGAGAGCACGTAGTCGGCCTTGGCGGCTTCTTCCTGGATCACGTCGCGCGAACCGAAGGAACCCTTTTCCTCGTCGGTGTTGAACAGCACGGTGATGGTGCCGAAGTCCTGGAAGCCGCGCGCCTTGAGCAGCTTGAGCGAATGCACGATGACCGCGTTGCCGCCCTTGTCGTCGGCGATGCCGGGGCCGTAGGCCTTGTCGCCTTCGACCCGGAACGGCGCCTTGGCGAGGATGCCCTTGAGGTAGACCGTGTCCATGTGCGAGATCAGCAGCAGGTTCTTGCCGCCCTTGCCCTGGAGCTTGCCGACGATGTTGTCGCCGACCACGATGCCGGCCGACTTGCTGCGCGTGACGTTGAAGCCCAGCGACTTCAGTTCGTCCTCGAGATACTTGCCGGCCGAGGCCATGCCTTCGGCGTCGCCGGTGCCGGTCTCGATGTTGACGAGGTTTTCGAGCGTCTTGATGACGGCAGGCTTCTCCGCCGTGGCGGCGGTAAACAGGGCCTGGTCGCGCGACTGGCTCCAGGCTGCGGGTGCGACGAAGGCGGAGGCGAGCAGCGCGGCCAGCGCGCTGCGATGAAAGACCGGATGCATGTGGAACTGGATCTCAGGAACGGAAGAAGCCTTCCATTCTAGGGAGCCGCACCTCGCCGATCAGATCAGTTCCAGCGCGACCGCCGTGCCTTCGCCACCACCGATGCACAGCGTCGCGACGCCGCGCTTCATGCCGCGCTGCTGCAGCGCGTGGATCAGCGTGACCATGATGCGCGCACCGCTGGCACCGATCGGATGGCCCAGCGCGCATGCGCCACCATGCACGTTGACGATGTCATGCGACACCGACAGTTCGTGCATCAGCGCCATCGGCACTACCGCAAAGGCTTCGTTCACTTCCCAGAGGTCGACGTCCTTCACGCCCCAGCCCGTCTTCTTGAAGAGCTTGGAGACTGCGCCGACCGGAGCGGTCGAGAACCACTCGGGCTGCTGCGCGTGCGTGGCATGGCCGACGAGGCGTGCGATCGGCTTGGCGCCGTACTTCTTCGCGGTGCTCTCCGTCATCATCACCAGCGCGGCGGCGCCGTCGTTGATCGACGAGCTCGACGCCGCGGTGATCGTGCCGCCGTCCTTCTTGAACGCGGGCTTGAGCGTCGGGATCTTGTCGAGCTTGACCTTGCCCGGGCCTTCGTCGATGTCGATGACCGTCTCGCCGCCGCGGCCCTTGACGGTCACCGCGGCGATCTCGGCCTTGAAGGCGCCGGAGCTCGTCGCCGCCTTGGCGCGCTCTACGCTGGCGATGGCGAAGGCATCCTGCTGCTCGCGCGTGAACTTGTACTTGGCGGCGCAATCCTCGCCGAAGGTGCCCATCGAGCGGCCCGGCTGGTAGGCATCCTCGAGGCCGTCGAGCATCATGTGGTCGAAGATGCGGTCGTGGCCCATGCGGTAGCCGCCACGGCCCTTGAGCATCAGGTAGGGCGCGTTGGTCATGCTCTCCATGCCGCCGGCCACCATCACTTCGTGCGTGCCCGCCAGGAGCATGTCGTGCGCGAACATCGCCGCCTTCATCGCGGAGCCGCACATCTTGCTGAGCGTGACGGCCCCGGCGCTGTCGGGCAGGCCGCCCTTGTAGGCCGCCTGGCGTGCAGGTGCCTGGCCCTGGCCCGCCATCAGGCAGTTGCCGAACAGCACCTCGCCGACGCTGTCGGCCGTGATGCCCGCGCGCTCGACGGCCGCCTTGATGGCCACGCCGCCCAGGTCGTGCGCGGCAAGAGAAGAAAAGTCGCCCTGGAAGCCGCCCATCGGGGTACGGGCTGCGCCGACGATCACGATCGATTCGCTCATGGAAGTTGCTCCTTCAGTGGTAGTTCAAAAATACGGCGCGTGGCCATCGTGGCGAAAGCGCTGCGCCTCGTCATAGGGGAATACATCCAGCATCTGGCCCGCTTGGATGCGTTGCTTGTGGCTCTGCCAGAAAGCGGCATCGAGCAGATCGGCGTGGTGGGACATGAAGGCTTCGCGCACCGACGCATTGCCGAGAAGAAAGGGCTCGAAGGTCTCGGGGAACACATCCTTCGGTCCCACCGAATACCAGACCTCGCCGCTCATCTCGTCTTCCTCGTTGCGCGGCGTGGGTACCTTGCGGAAATTGCAGTCGGTGAGGTATTCGATCTCGTCGTAGTCATAGAACACGACCTTGCCGCCGCGCGTGACGCCGAAGTTCTTGAACAGCATGTCGCCGGGGAAGATGTTCGCCGCCACCATGTCCTTGATCGCATTGCCGTATTCGACCACCGCATGCTCGAGCTGCTTGCTCGCGCGCTTGGCATGCTCGGGCTGCTCCATCTGGTCGAACGCCTCCTGCAGGTAGATGTTGAGCGGGATCATGCGTCGCTCGATGTAGACGTGCTTGACCACCACCTCCATCTCCCCGTTGCCGTCGCGGTCGCCGATCTCGAGCTGGCTGGGCGCGAAGCGCCTGATCTCCTCGATCAGCTCGGGCTCGAAGCGGTCCAGCGGGAAGCCGACGTCGCTGTACTCCAGCGTGTCTGCCATGCGCCCGACGCGGTCATGCTGCTTCACCAGCATGTACTTGCTCTTGATCTGCTCCCGCGTGGTGTCCTTCTGCGGCGGATAGAAGTCCTTGATGACCTTGAACACGTACGGAAAGGAGGGCAGGTCGAACACCAGCATCACCATGCCCTTGATGCCGGGTGCGATGCGGAACTTGTCGGTCGAATAGTTCAGGTGGTAGAGAAAGTCGCGGTAGAACAGCGTCTTGCCCTGCTTGGCCAGCCCCAGCGCGTTGTAGATCTCGGCACGCGGCTTCTTCGGCATCAGCGAGCGCAGGAACTGCACATAGGCCGAGGGCACTTCCATGTCGACCATGAAGTAGGCGCGCGCAAAGCTGAAGAGCATCTGCAGGTCCTCTTCGCCGAACAGCACCGCGTCGATGTAGAACTTGCCCTCGCTGTCGTGCAGGATCGGTAGCGAGAAGGGCAGTTCGACGAAGCCGTTGATGATCTTGCCGACCACGTACGCGCCCTTGTTTCGATAGAACAGGCGGGACAGCACCTGCATCTGGAAATTGGCGCGCAGCTTGATCTGGTGAAAGCGCCCCAGGATCGCAGCCGCCACGCGATCGGCATCGCGGCGCCTGTTGGCGTAGCCGCCCTGCAGCGCATAGTCCTCCAGCATGCGTTCGACGGTGTCGGCCAGCGTTTCGCGCTCCGGGTAGTAGGCGCGGTAGGTCGGCGCATCGCGCGGCTCGATGTACTCGGTGCTGATGGCCGGCCGCACGAAGATGAAGTCGTTCTGGAAGTACGTGCGGTGCAGGATCTTGGTGGTCACCGAATTGAAGAAGGTCTCGGCCAGCTCGGGCTGGTGGTGGTCGACCAGGAGCCCGATGAAGTGCAGCTTGACCTGGTGCCACACATCCATCGGCTGTTCGCCGGCCTTGAATTCCTTTTCGAGCCGGGCGACCGCCTCGTTCACCCGCAGGTCGTAGAACTCGATGCGCTCGCGCTGCGCGCGCTGCTGGCCGTGCCAGTCGGCCGTCTCGAAGCGATGCTTGGCGCGGGCCGATTCGGCCCGGAAGAGCTGGTAGTGCCGGTTGAAGCCGTCCCGCATCGCCTTGGCGATGTCGTACGCAAGCGGTGAATCGAGGCGCTGCGGGAACATGGCTTCAGAGGTTCAGGGGCTCAGGGCTTCAGTCCGCTTCCTTGACAGGCTCGCCGCTGGTTGCCGCAGCGTCTTCCGCCGGCTTGCTCCACTTGTAGCGGATGCGCTGGACGGCGGCCTTGTACAGCGCGTCGAGGGGCTTGGAGCCGTCGACCGTCATTCCCAGGTCCTGCAGCAGCCCGTCGTGCACGCCGAAGGCCCAGCCATGGATGGTGACCTTCTGGTCGCGGCTCCAGGCATCGCACATCACCGTGCTGACCGCCACGTTGACGACCTGCTCCGCCACGTTCAGCTCGCACAGCGCATCGGCGCGCACCGCCTCTGGCAGGGTCTTGAGCAGCACGCGATGCCGGTCGCGCACGTCCTGGATGTGACGGATCCAGTTGTCCGCGATGCCGATGCGCGCGCCTTCGAGCGCGGCCTGCACGCCGGAGCAGCCATAGTGGCCGACCACCATGATGTGCCTCACCTTGAGGCGCTCGACCGCGAACTGGATCGCCGACAGTGCATTCAGGTCGGAGTGCACCACGATGTTCGCCACATTGCGGTGCACGAACACCTCGCCCGGCTCCAGGCCGGTGATCTGGTTGGCGGGCACCCGGCTGTCGGAGCAGCCGATCCACATGTAGCGCGGCGTCTGCTGCTTCACCAGGCTGGTGAAGAAGCCGGGGCGGTCGCGCTCCATCCGGGCGGACCACGTCCGGTTGTGGGCGAACAGGTCGTCGAGGGATTCGGGCATGTTTTCCATTGTCGATGAGAGATAGGTGTGTGGGGCGGTCTGACGCTCAACGTGCCTTGGGCTTGGTGGCACGCGCGAGCGCGGCGCGTGCCTGCTTTTCCTGCGCCCGGACTTCCGCGATGTTGGCCTGCAGCTCGGCCAGCTGGGCCTCGAGCTGCTCGCGATGGGTGCCGAGCACGCCGAGGAAGCGCTGCAGTTGCAGCGCCGTGTCCCTCGGGCTGTCGTACATGTCGAGTATCTCCTTCACCTCCGTGAGCTTCAGCCCGAGCCGCTTGGCGCGCAGCGTGAGCGTGAGGCGCGTACGATCGCGCGGGGTGTAGATGCGTTGCTGCCCAGCGCGCTGGGGCGTGAGCAGGCCCACGTCCTCGTAGAAGCGGATCGCCCGGGTGGTGAGATCGAACTCCTTGGCGAGTTCGCCGATGGTGAAGGTCTGCGGCGACATGACGGTGGTTGCGGGTGCGACAGCGCGTTTGAACCGCACTGCCTACAATGATGGCTCCTAGCCATGACGTTAACGTAAACGTCAATCGTACATGAACCTCCTCGAACGCGAACTCCACTACCCCCTCGGCGACACCTTGCCGGCTCCCGGCGAGGCGATCGAAGTGGCGCCCGGCGTGCGCTGGATCCGCATGGCGCTTCCCTTTGCGCTCGACCACATCAACCTCTGGCTGCTGCGCGACACCATCGACGGCCTGGAAGGCTGGACGGTGGTCGACTGCTGCATCTCGCACGACGCCTCGCGCGCGCAGTGGGAACAGATCTTCGAGACGCAGCTGCAGGGCCTGCCGATCCTGCGCGTGATCGTCACGCACATGCATCCCGACCACATCGGCCTGGCCGACTGGCTCTGCCAGCGCTGGAACGCACGCCTGTGGATCAGCGCGACCGACTACCACGTCGCCCGCGTGATCACCACCGCCGGCGACACGTTGGCCGGCGGCGACGCGGCGGCGGACTTCTTCGCCCTGCACGGCCTGACCGACGCCGATTCGATCGCCAGGATCCGCGCGCGCACCAACTACTACGTCAACATGGTGCCGTCGGTACCGGCCGAATTCGTGCGCATGCTCGACGGCGACCGCATCGCGATCGGCGGCAGGGAATGGCGCTGCATCAGCGGCTACGGCCATGCGCCCGAGCACATCGCCCTCTACTGCGACGAACTGCACGCGCTGCTCGGCGGCGACATGATGCTGCCGCGCATCTCGACCAACGTGAGCGTGCATGCCGGGGAGCCGGAGGCCAATTCGCTGCGCCTCTTCCTCGACAGCATCAAGCGCTTCAAGTCGCTGCCCACCGACACGCTCGGCCTGCCGTCGCACGGCAAGCCCTTCACCGGCATCCACCGCCGGGTCGAGCAACTGCAGGAGCATCACCGCGACCGCCTGGCCGAACTGTTGGAAGCCTGCATCGCCAAGCCCCATAGCGCGGTGGAGGGCCTGCCGATCCTGTTCAAGCGGCCGCTCGACCTGCACCAGATGACCTTTGCCATGGGCGAGACCGTGGCACACCTGCACTTGCTGTGGTTCTCGGGCCAGGTGCAGCGCCGGCTGGGCGAGGACGGGATCTATCGTTTCGGCGCATTCGCATGAACGTGTTGAGCCAGCTGCGCGCGGGCCGGTTGGCCGGATCGCAACGGCTCGATCTGTCCTGCGGGCTCACGGAATTTCCTCGCGAGATCTTCGACCTGGCGGACACGCTGGAGGTGCTCAACCTGTCCGGCAATGCGCTGAGCGCGCTTCCGGACGATCTGCACAGGCTGCACCGCCTGCGCGTGCTGTTCTGCTCGGACAACCAGTTCACCGAGTTGCCGGAAGCGGTCGGCCAATGCCCACAGCTCGACATGGTGGGATTCAAGGCGAATCGCATCCGCAACGTCCCGGCCGCATCGCTGCCGCCTGCCCTGCGCTGGCTGATCCTCACCGACAACCAGATCGAGTCCTTGCCTTCCACACTGGGCAACTGCGCCCGGATGCAAAAGCTGATGCTGGCGGGCAATCGCCTGCGCTCGCTGCCGGAAGCGCTGGCTGCCTGCCGCGCGTTGGAATTGCTGCGCATCTCGGCCAACGAGCTCGATGCGCTGCCTGCGTGGCTGTTGTCGCTGCCGCGGCTCGCCTGGCTGGCCTTTGCGGGCAACCCGTTCGACGAATCGCCCGAGGAAGCGGCGCTCGCCCGCCCTGCAGCCGTCATCGACTGGCCGCGGCTCTCGCTGAAGCAGAAGCTGGGCGAAGGCGCCTCCGGCGTGATCCACGAGGCCGACTGGCAGCTCGACGATGGCAGCCTGCGCCCGGTAGCGGTCAAGCTGTTCAAGGGCGCGGTGACCAGCGATGGCTGGCCGCACAGCGAGATGGCCGGCTGCATCGCGGCCGGCGCGCATCCCGGCCTCATCGCGGTGCTGGGCCGGGTCGAGAGCCATCCCGAAGGCACGCCGGGCCTGGTGCTGGAGCTGGTGGACGCCGGCTTTCGCAATCTGGCCGGCCCGCCGAGCCTGCAATCCTGCACGCGCGACGTGTACGGTGCCGATGCGCATTGGTCGATCGAGACCGCATGGCGCATGGCAGGCGGCATCGCTTCCGCCACTGCCCAGTTGCATGCACGCGGTATCCTGCACGGCGACCTCTACGCCCACAACATCCTGTGGAACGGACAAGGCGACTGCCTGCTCGGCGACTTCGGCGCGGCTTCTTTCCTGCCGACGGATGACGAAGCCCGTTTGCAAGCGCTGCAGCGCATCGAGGCGCGCGCGTTCGGATGCCTGCTGGAGGAGTTGCTGGCCCATTGCGACCCCGTCGGCGACCAGGACGAGGCCACGCGGACGATGCTCTCCCATCTCCAGTCGCGCTGTGTCGACCCTGACGTTCCATCGCGCCCCGCGTTCGCAGAAATCGCTTCCCTCCTGAGCGCGGCACCCGCCCCCGCGGGACGCTGAGAGACGCCACGCCATGCGCGCCCTGCCGCTGCCCCTTCGTGACGGCGTCGGCCCGAGTTGCGTCGCCCTTCCCATGGGCGATTGGCCGACGATCACCGAGTTTCTCGTTCAACGCTTCGCCGCGATTCCCCGCTCGACGTGGGAGGCTCGAATCCAGGCCGGCGACGTGATGGACGAAAACGGCGTCCTGGTGACAGCCACACGACCCTTCGAGCCGAGGCTGCGCGTCTACTACTACCGTTCGCTCGAATCGGAGCCACGCATCCCCTTCGAGGAAGCCGTCCTTCATCGGGACGAGCACCTGCTGGCCGTGGACAAGCCCCATTTCCTCCCGGTCACGCCCGTAGGCAAGTACGTGCAGGAAAGCCTTCTCGTGCGCCTCAAGCGCAAGCTGGGCCTCCAGGATCTCGCGCCGCTGCACCGCATCGACCGCGAGACCGCCGGCATTGTCCTGTTCTCGGTGCAGCCCGCCACGCGCGGCGTCTACAGCGCGCTGTTCGCGGATCGCGCCATCAGCAAGCACTACGAGGCGATCGTTCGATGGCCCGGCAACCAACCACTCCCCGCCATCCACCGGAGCCGTCTGGCTGCGGACGATCACTTCATGCGGATGAGAGAGGTCGCAGGCGAGCCGAACTCGGTGACGCACTTCAGGCTGCTTGCGCAGCGCAACGGATGGGCACACCTCGACCTGTCGCCCGTTACCGGGCGCAGACACCAGTTGCGCGTGCACTGTGCCGCGCTGGGCATGCCGATCCTGAACGACGCGATCTACCCCGAGCTCCGCCCCGAAGGCACGGACGATTTCGAGCACCCGCTGCAACTGCTCGCCAGGGAGATCGCCTTCCGCGATCCGGTCAGCGGGATCGACCGCCGCTTTACCAGTCCGCGGTCGCTCGCCCTCCCGGCCTGAGCACTTCGGCCAGAATCGGATGTCGCTCCTTCGGCCGCTTTCGGAGGACGACTCACCCGAAAGGTATGGATGAACGTACTGATGGTTGATGATCACGTGATGTTCCTGCAGGGCATGAAGCAGCTGCTGAACGTCCTGGCGCCCGAGCTGCGCCTGGAAACGACGGGCGGGATCGCCCAGGCCGTGCACCTCGCGCGGCATGCCGATTACGAACTCGTGTTGCTCGACTGGCATCTCGACGAATGCGATGGCGAGGAATCGATCCGCAGGCTCCGCGATGCCGGTTGCATGGCGCGCATCGTGGTGCTGTCGGGCGAGACCGACCCGAGCCTCATCCGCAGGTCGGTCGAGCTGGGCGCCGCCGGCTTCATCCCGAAGAAGTACAGCTCGGAAATGATGGTGAGGGCCATCGGCCATGTGCTGGCCGGCCGCATCTACCTGCCGCAGCAGAGCCTCGAAGCCCCCGCGGCGCCTCCCGACGATGTCGACACCGATCCCCGGCTCTCGGCCCTGACCGCGCGCCAGCGGGACGTCTATCGCGCGGCAGCGCGCGGGCTGCCCAACAAACTCATCGCGCGCCAGCTCGACATCGCCGAGTCCACGGTCAAGGCCCACCTCACGGCGATCTTCGCGGCGCTGGGCGTGCGCAACCGGACCGAGGCCGCCTACCAGGCCTCACGCCAGGGCCTGCGCGTTGACTGACCTGGTCGCGAGCCACGCCCTGCTCGCGGGCGGTACGCGCGAGATGCGCATCGAGCGCCGCATTCTCGAGCGGCGCCTGACGCTGATCCTGCAGTACTCGCGACGCCTTCCGCTCAACTTCCTGGGCTACATCCTTGTCGCCTACATCGCCGCCCGCCAGGGCCTTGCGTTCTGGCCGTGGCTCTGGCTCGCCGCCACCGGCGCGGTGATGGTCTATCGATGGCGGCTCGGTTTCGCCGTCGAGCGGACGCCGCCCGAGGAACAGCTCGCGGCGCTCCCCGAACTGGTGCGCGGCTTCGGCCTGAACGGCGTGACGACCGCGAGCATCGTGCCTTTCATCTTCACCGTTCCCGGGGACTTCGCGCCGTTGGCGGTGTCTGCCGTGCTGATGGCGGGCTGCACCATCGGCGCGGCCTCGGTCGCGGGATCGCAGCGCGCGTTCGCGGGCTTCTGCACGCTGACCTTCTGCTGCCTGGCCGGCGGCTGGGCATGGCGCGGGGGGGCTGTGGGCTACCTGTTCGCGGCCGGCATCGGGCTCGTCTATTTCATGCTGCTGGCGACGGTGAAGGACCAGGGCCGCATGCTGCACACGCTCATGAGCGTGGTCGACGACAACGCGGTGCTGTCCGTGTCCGTCACGCAGGAACGCGACCGGGCAACGGCGGCCAGCGAGGCGAAGACGCGCTTCTTCGCCGCCGCCAGCCACGACCTCCGCCAGCCTCTCCATGCGCTGTCGATCAATGCGACCACGCTGGATGTCCTGGCCCGGCGCTCGCACGATCCCTTGCTCAGGGAGGTGAGCCGCGGCATCAACAGCGCATTGCGGCAAAGCAGCGGCCTGCTCGATGGGCTGCTGGATATCTCGCGCCTCGACGCCCGCTCGGTCGAGGCGAAGCTCGTATCGACCGACATCGGCGCCGTGCTGCGCGCCTCGCGCGACGAATACGCGGCGCTGGCAGCCCAGCAGGGCTTGTTCCTCAAGGTGGCGGCGCCGGAAGCGCCGCTCTGGGCTCTGACCGACGGCGACCAGCTCATCCGCATCATCGGCAACCTGACCAACAACGCGATCAAGTTCACGACGCAGGGCGGCGTGACGCTGTCGGCGCGGCAGATGCCCTCCGGCGAAATCGTCGTGCAGGTCGCCGACACGGGCCCCGGTATCGCCGAGGCAGAGCGCGAGCGCGTCTTCGAGGAGTTCTATCAGATCGGCAACCCGTCGCGCGATCGCGCACAAGGCCTGGGACTCGGGCTTGCGATCGTGCGGCGCACCGCGGCGCTGCTGAACATCGTCCTGAAACTCGACAGCACCCTGGGCCGCGGAACGACCTTCGAGCTGCGCATCGCATCGGCCGGCGCGCCGGTCGAGCGGCGCACCGATGCAGGCGCCGTGCCGGCTCGCCTGGTCGATGGCACGCGCCTGGCGGTGCTGCTGATCGATGACGAACTCGAAGTCCTGTCCGCGATGTGCACCTACCTCGCGCAACTCGGCTGGGCCGTCAGGGGCGCCGCGACGGGCGGCGAGGCCGAGCAATTGCTGGCAGACGACTTCGCGCCTGACGTGATGGTGGTCGATTTCCGCCTTCGCGAGGAGAGCGGGCTCGACGTGATCCGAAGACTTCGGCTGTCGCTTCCGGAACTGCCCGCTGTGATCGTGACGGGCGAGACCGCGCCCGAGCGCCTTCGCGAATTCGAGCGCGTCGCCGCGCGCATCCTGCACAAGCCGCTCGACGGCCAACGACTCGCGCGCACGCTGCAGGAAGTCGTCCTCGGGCTCGATCCCAATGCGGAGGCCGCTGGCACCCATGTGACTCGGCGCGGCGGCGCGGCGCACTAAGCTCCAGCCGCTGCGGCGTCGAATCGGCGCCGACACCTCCAGGAGACACACCACATGGACACCACCCAACTCTTCTCGCTCAAGGGGCGCACCGCGCTCATCACCGGGGGCTCGCGCGGCATCGGCCGCATGATCGCCGAGGGCTTCCTGGCGCAAGGCGCCCGCGTCTATATCTCGGCGCGCAAGGCCGCTGCGTGCGACCAGACGGCCAAGGAACTCTCGGCCTTCGGCCATTGCGTATCGCTGCCGGCCGACGTGTCGACGATCGAAGGCGCGCAATCGCTGGTCGCGGCCTATGCCAGGCACGAAGGCTCGCTGGACATCCTGGTCAACAACGCCGGCGCCGCCTGGGGCGCACCGTACGACGAGTTTCCCGAAAGCGGATGGGACAAGGTCGTCGACCTCAACCTGAAGACGCCCTTCTTCCTGACCCAGGCATTGACGCCGATGCTCAAGAAGGCGGCCACCGACCATCTCGCGAAGGTGATCAACATCGCGTCGATCGACGGGATCTCGGTCAATCCGCAGGAGACCTATTCGTACGCGGCGAGCAAGGCCGGCCTGATCCAGCTCACCCGACGCATGGCCCTGCGCCTCGCCCAGGACCGCATCGCGGTGAGCGCCATCGCGCCCGGCGCCTTCGCGTCCGACATGAACAGGGTGGCGCGCGACCACGGGGACGAGATCAAGGCCGGTATTCCCGCGGGTCGCATCGGCGAGCCGGAGGACATGGCGGGCGCAGCGATCTACCTGGCTTCACGCGCCGGCGACTACGTGGTGGGTTCGACGCTCATCGTCGACGGCGGCGTGACGCACGCACGCTGAGGCGCGGCGGGCAATAGCACCACTGCCTACGCGCGTACTTTCGGTCGACTTGCGTTGTAGGAAGGCTCCTACTAATGTCGAGCCTGGTTTCTCCCGGGCGGCATCAAGGACCGACCCCCTTAAGGCCCGCCTCGTGCGGGCCTTCTTTTGCGCAAGAGCCGATCGACTTGCTCGGACTATGCCGCCGGGCGGTCATCTCGCGCGCTATCGACCCAAGACTCCGCTTCTCCAGTGTCGACAAACTTCATGACCTGATCGCGAAACCACATGTGGGCGGCATGGCGGTGAGTGCGTTCGTGCCAAGCGAGGCAGATCTGGAAATCCGGGACGTCGACCGGCAACTCGATCTCGGCGAGCCCGTATCGGTCGCCGAACCTTGTCAACAGGCTCAGCGGCAGCAAAGCCACCATGTCCGATTGCCCCAGGACATGCGGTGCGGTCAGGTAGTTCGACGTCACGAAGCGTTTATTGCGCTGCAAGCCGCGAGCCTCCAGCGCGTCGTCCACGGCCTCCCCGAAGCAGTTGATCGTGTTGGGCACGATCACCGCATGATCGAGTGCGGCAAATTCCTCCGGCGAGAGTTTCTTGCCGACGGCTCGGTGCCCTGCGCGCGTCGCGCAAATGATTCGATCGCTGAACAGCGGCCGATAGCGCAGCTCGTGAAGGCAAGGCGGCAGCAGGCCGACACTGAAGTCGACCTCGCCTGACTCCAGCACTTTGTTGAATTCCATGGGGTGGACTGGATGCCGCAAAGACATCGCAATGCCTGGGTGGTCCGCGCCGAAAGTCTTCACAAAGCGGTCCATGAGGATGCATTCCAGATAGTCGGAGGCAACTATGCGAAAGGCGTGGTGCGTGCGCTTCGGATCGAATGCGACCGCATGGCCCAGCAACTGATCCACCTCCCGGAGGATGCGATCGGCGAACTCGCGCAACTGGATCGCCTTGGCGCTTGGGATGAGTCCGCTGCCGCCCTTTACCAGCACAGGATCTGAGGTGGCCGTGCGCAACTGGCTCATCGCGCGGCTCATGGCAGGCTGGCTGATGGAAAGCGCGTCTGCGGCGCGGGAGACCTGTGAATGATCGACGAGGGCGACCAGACATCTCAACAGGTAGAGATTCAACTCGATGGCCGGGCTTCTTTGCTGCATGCATTCACCTCATGACGAAAGCCATATGAGTGCTGCCGTGAAACATGTGGAAGCCTCCGTTTCGTTGTCGCCAACTATGGGAGATGGGTCCGAGACCGTCCAATGGATTCGCGGAATTGGGTTATCACTGATATCGATGATGTCCTGCGTGCTCATCGCGCGCTCAGGGCCTCTACGCACTGGAACAGCGCCGACCCCATCACCCAGGCACTTGTTTTTCAGCGAACATTTCGATGATGAGGTTCCTGAGCCATCGATGGGCGGGGTCGGCGTCGTTGCGACGGTGCCAGATCAGATTGACTTGCTTCGTGGGCATGGGAATCGGAAGTTCTCGCTCGCAGACCCTGGACGCATAGTTGCCCAGATCCACGAATGGCGTGGGCACGGTGGCGACAAGATCCGATTCAGCGACGATGGGCGCGATCGGCGTGTAGGGGTTGATGGTGAGCGCGATGCGGCGATGCACACCGTTCGCCTCCAGCACGGTGTCGTACCCCGCAGAAGCGGAGCCGAGTGTCAGCACATCCATGTGACGGGCCTGGAGATAGCGTTTCAGTGTGAGCCTGCCGCTGGCCAACGGATGTCCCTGGCGCATCAGACAGCGGAAACTGATAGGCCAGAGTGCATGAAACCTCAGGAGGACGTCTGCCGAGGTAGCGGAGCGCGTTCCGGTAGCCAGGTCGAGTCCGCCGCGTTCGAACAACGCCTCCAGATCGGCGACCCTGTACGGTATGACATCGATCCTCGCGCCCGGTGCCGTCGTCTGCAGTTTCAATGAGAGGCGCGGCATCATCCAGAACACCAGGTAGTCGGACATGGAGATCAGGAAGCGCCCGCCGTATCGGGACGGATCGAAGCGGCCTGACGAGAGCGCTGCCTCGATGCCTCGGCAATGAGGTTCGAGTCGCGCCCACAATTCGCGTCCCCGTCCAGTGGGCCGGATGCCGGTGGAAGTCTTCTCGAACAGCGGATCGCCCAGCGCTTCGCGCAGTCGCGCCAGCGAATTGCTGATGGCAGGCTGCGTGCGATTCAGCTTGATGGCCGCGCGCGTCACGTTGCCTTCGCTCATCAAGGCCTCGTAGACGCGCAGCAGATTCAGGTCCAGGGAAGCGAAGAGGCTGTTCACGACGAAACCACTTCCAAACTCGGACGATCAGGCGCATTCAATTCTGCATACGTTTCAACGATGAGGTTCCTGAGCCATTGATGGGCGGAATCGGCCTCGCTGCGACGGTGCCATATCAAGTTGATTTGCCTCGCGGGCACGGGAATCGGAGGGTCGCGCTCGCAGACCTGGGACGCAAAGGCGCCCAATTCCGCGAAAGGTGTGAGCGTCGTGGCGATAAGTTCGGATTCAGCCACGATGGCCGGGATCGGCATGAAGGTGCTGATGGTGAGTGCGATCCGGCGACGCACTCCGTGCGCTGCCAGCAGGGCGTCATACCCGATCGCGGAAGCCGTCGAGCCGTATCCCAGAACCTCGACGTGACGGGCCTGGAGGTAGCGTTCGAGCGTGAGCTTTCCGCTCGCCAGCGGATTCTTCAGCCCGATCACGCACCCGACACACACAGGCCGGAGTGGATGCATCCTCAAGCCGTCGACGGTATCTGCCAAGGCATCGGGGCGCGTTCCGATAGCCATGTCAAGTCCGCCGCGTTCGAACAGCGCATCAATTCCGACGACCGTATATGGCATGACATCGATCCGAATACCCGGTGCCATCGTCTGCAGCTTCCGTGAGAGGCGAGGCATCATCCAGAACAACGAATAGTCGGACGTGGAGATCAGGAAGCGCCCGCAGTGTCGCGATGGATCGAAGCCGGCTGACGAGAACGCTTCCTCGATGCCTCGGCAATGGGGCTCGAGTCGGCGCCACAGTTCGCTTCCTTGCTCGGTCGGCCGGATGCCGGTGGCAGTCTTCTCGAACAGCGGATCACCCAGCGTTTCGCGCAGTCGCGCCAGCGAATTGCTGATGGCAGACTGCGTGCGATTCAGCTTGATCGCCGCGCGCGTCACGTTGCCTTCAAGCATCAGGGCTTCGTAGACCCGCAACAGGTTCAGGTCCAGGGAATCAAAGAGACTGTCCATCGTCAATGCAGATGTTCGGTTCGGCGTTTCGCCTCTTTAGCCCTCAACTCCTTCGCCGTCAAGACGGCCGGGTTGTCGTCCTATATTCAGGCTAACAGTCGAGGCCTAGAGTTACCGAAGGCCGCCTGTTCCGGTCGGCCACATCCCCAAGGAAGGATCGGAACGCCCCATGACAACGCCCGACGAATTCACCATCTCCCGGCGCGGACTGTTGAAGGCCGGCGCAGCGACCGCATCGGTCCCGGCAATGGCCACCGTGCCCGCCGTCGCCGCAGCCCCCGCCCGCACAGCCGCCGGCCCGGGACCTTCGACCGTCACGCTCAGCGTCAACGGCAAGACCCACCGCCTCGTGCTGGACACCCGCACCACACTGCTCGACACCCTGCGCGAGCACCTGCACCTGACCGGCACCAAGAAAGGCTGCGACCACGGCCAGTGCGGCGCCTGCACGGTGATCGTCGACGGCCGCCGCATCAATTCGTGCCTGACGCTGGCCGTGATGCATGAAGGCGCCAAGGTGACCACCATCGAGGGCCTCGGCACGCCCGGCAACCTGCATCCCATGCAGGCGGCCTTTGTCAAGCACGACGGCTACCAGTGCGGCTACTGCACACCCGGGCAGATCTGCTCGGCGGTCGGCATGCTCGGGGAGATTGCCGACGGCATCCCGAGCCATGTGACCGCCGACCTGACTGGCCGGCCCCAACTCAGCACCGTCGAGTTCCGCGAGCGCATGAGCGGCAACATCTGCCGCTGCGGCGCCTACAGCAACATCGTCGAGGCGATCGGCGAAGTTGCGGGGGTGAAAGCATGAAAGCCTTCAGCTATGAGCGGGCGGCTTCACCCGAACAGGCCGTGGCCTCGGCGGCACGCCAGCCCGGCGCGCGCTTCATCGCAGGCGGCACCAACCTGCTGGACCTGATGAAGCTGGAGATCGAGACGCCCGCGCACCTGATCGACGTGAACGGCCTCGGCTTCGACAGGATCGAGAGCACACCCGACGGCGGCCTGCGCATCGGCGCCCTGGTGCGCAACACCGACCTGGCCGCCGACGCGCGCGTTCGGCGCGACTACGGCGTGCTCTCGCGTGCCTTGCTCGCAGGAGCGTCGGCCCAGTTGCGCAACAAGGCGACCACCGCGGGCAACCTGCTCCAACGCACACGCTGCCCCTACTTCTACGACACGAACCAGGCGTGCAACAAGCGCCAGCCGGGCAGCGGCTGTTCGGCGATCGGCGGTGTCAGCCGGCAGTTGGCCGTGGTGGGCGCGAGCGATGCCTGCATCGCGACGCATCCGAGCGACATGGCCGTGGCCATGCGGGCGCTCGATGCGACGGTCGAGACCGTCAGGCCCGGCGGAGAGCGCCGGACGATTCCGATTGCCGACTTTCATCGGCTACCGGGCAACACGCCGCACATCGAGACAGCGCTGCGGCCCGGCGAACTGGTCACCTCGGTCAAGCTGCCGGCCCCCGTGGGCGGCAAGCACGTCTATCACAAGGTGCGCGACCGAGCCTCCTATGCGTTCGCGCTGGTCTCGGTCGCCGTGATCGTGCAGCGCGACGGCACGGGCCGCGTGGCCCTCGGCGGCGTGGCCCCCAAGCCATGGCGCATGCCGGCCGCCGAGGCGCAACTGCCTCGCGGCGCCAGCGCAGTGACTCCCGCCTTGCTGGCCGATGCCAAACCGACCGAACAGAACGCCTTCAAGGTCACGCTGGTCGAGCGCACCCTCGACGCGGTGCTGATGGAAGCGAGGAGCTGAGCCATGCGATTCGACACCCCCGCCACCACGAATCCGATCGACCAGCTCAAGGTCGTCGGCCGCCCCACCGATCGCATCGACGGCCCGCTCAAGACCACCGGCACCGCGCCCTATGCCTACGAGCGGCATGACGTGGCGCCCAATGCAGCCTATGGCTATGTCGTCGGCGCCGCGATCTCCAAGGGCCGCATCACAGCCATCGACCAGAGCCGCGCCAAGGCCGCACCCGGCGTGATCGCCATCGTCACGGCCGAGAACGCCGGCGAGCTCGGAAAGGGCCAACTCAATATCGCCAGGCTGCTGGGCGGTCCGACCGTCGAGCACTACCACCAGGCCATCGCGCTCGTGGTCGCCGACACTTTCGAGCAGGCGCGGGCGGCCGCGCAATTGCTGAAGGTGAGCTACGCCCCTGCCGAAGGCGTTTTCGACCTCGCTGCAGCGAAGACATCCGAACGGCGAACCGCCGATCGCAACAGCACCATCGGCGACTTCGCCGGCGCCTATGCCAGGTCCGAGGTGACGCTGGACGAGACCTACACGACGCCGGACCACTCGCATTCGATGATGGAGCCGCATGCCACGACCGCCGCATGGCGTGGCGACCAGCTCACGATCTGGACCTCGAACCAGATGATCGACTGGACCCGGACCGACCTGGCGGCGACGCTGGGCATCCCCCGGGAAAAGGTCCACCTCATGTCGCCATACATCGGCGGCGGCTTCGGTGCCAAGCTGTTCCTGCGCGCAGACACGGTGCTCGCGGCCATCGGCGCCCGCATGGCGCGCCGCCCGGTGAAGGTCGCGCTGCAGCGGCCGATCATGGCGAACAACACCGTGCATCGACCCGCGACCATCCAGCGCATCCGGCTCGGCGCCACGCGGCAGGGCCAGCTCACGGCCATCGGGCACGAGAGCTGGTCCGGCAACCTCGTCAACGGCAAGCCGGAGAACGCCGTGCAGCAGACGCTGTGGCTCTATGCGGGCGAGAACCGCCTGACAGGCACGCGCTTGGCCGTGCTGGACTTGCCCGAAGGCAATGCGATGCGCGCGCCGGGCGAAGCGCCCGGCCTGATGGCGCTCGAAATCGCCATCGACGAAATGGCGGAGCGCCTCGGCATCGACCCGATCGAATTCCGCGTGTTGAACGACACCCAGGTCGATCCCGCGAAGCCGAATCGGCGCTTTTCCGAGCGCCGACTGATCGAATGCATGCGCACCGGCGCGGACAAGTTCGGATGGGCGCAGCGCAGCGTCAAGCCCGCACAGCGCCGAGAAGGCCGCTGGTGGATCGGCACCGGCATGGCCGCGGCCTTCCGCAACAACCAGGTCACGAAGTCGGGCGCCCGCGTGCGGCTCGACGGGCGCGGCGTGGTGACGGTGGAAACCGACATGACCGACATCGGTACCGGCAGCTACACCATCATCGCGCAGACCGCGGCGGAAATGATGGGCGTGCCGCTCGAACGCGTGGTGGTGCGGCTCGGCGACTCGTCCTTCCCGGTGTCATCGGGCTCCGGGGGGCAATGGGGCGGCAACTGCTCGACCGCGGGCGTGTATGCCGCCTGCGTCAAGCTGCGCGACACCGTGGCGCAGCGTGCGGGCCTGCCGGCGGAGAGCGCGACCTTCGCGGACGGCATGGTGCGTGTGGGTGGCCGCAGCGCATCGCTTGCCGAGGTGGCGGGCGACAGCGGCATCGTCGCAGAGGACTCGATCGAGTTCGCCGAACTGAACAAGCGCTTCCAGCAGTCCACCTTCGGCGCGCATTTCGTCGAAGTGGCCGTGGATGCCTACACCGCCGAAGTCCGCGTGCGACGCATGCTCGCGGTGTGCGCATCGGGCCGCATCCTCAATCCCAAGTCGGCGCGCAGCCAGGTCATCGGCGGCATGACGATGGGCGTCGGTGCCGCGCTGATGGAGGAACTGGCGGTCGACAAGCGGCTCGGCTTCTTCGTCAACCACGATCTCGCGGGCTACGAAGTTCCCGTGCATGCGGACATTCCGCACCAGGAGGTGATCTTCCTCGACGAGACGGACGCGATCTCCTCGCCGATGAAGGCCAAGGGTGTGGGTGAACTCGGCATCTGCGGCGTCGGTGCGGCGGTCGCGAACGCGGCCTACAACGCGACAGGCGTGCGCGTGCGCGACTACCCGGTCACGCTCGACAAGCTGATCGACCGGATGCCATCACTGGATTGACTCGCCCCCAGGCTTCGCGCACTTCGTGTCGCTTCGCCAACCCCCTGCCGGGGGCAATACCGGCGGCCCGGCGAAGCCGGTTCCGCGGTATTTCTGGATTGGGATCTCAGCGGCCACGTCATCCACAATGGCGCCCTTCCGGAGAAGGACCCCCCCGACATGGCCACGTTCGAATGGATCATCGTGCTGCTGCTCGGTGCAGCACTGCTGGCGGCATTGGCGCGCAGGCTCGGCGCGCCCTACCCGACCTTTCTCGCGCTTGGCGGCACGCTGCTCGCCTTCGTGCCCGACAGCCCGAACTGGACGCTGGATCCGCACCTCGCGTTGACGCTTTTCGTCGCGCCGGTGCTGGTCGACGCGGCCTATGACACCTCCTTGCGCGATCTGCGGGCCAACTGGCGGCCGGTGGCCGGCCTGGTCATCGCGGCGGTCGGCACGACGGTGGTGGCGGTCGCCTTCACCGTGCGCTGGCTCGTGCCCGGGATGCCGTGGCCGGTCGCGATCGCGCTCGGCGCCATCGTCGCGCCGCCCGATGCGGCGGCCGCGACCGCGGTGATGCGCCAGGTGAAGCTGCCGCACAAGCTGCTGAAGATCCTCGAAGGCGAAAGCCTGCTGAACGACGCAAGCGCACTGCTGATCTACCGCCTCGCCATCATGACCATGATGGCCGGGCACCTCGGCTTCGGCAGTTTCGCGCCGGTGTTCCTGCTGACCGTGTTCGGCAGCGTGGCGGCCGGCATCGCCTGCGCCCACGTGCTGGGGCCACTGATCACCCGCATCGGCGATGTGCCGATCTCGCTGATCGTGATGTTCGCCCTCACCTTCGGCGTGTGGATCGCGGCCGAGGCGATCGGGCTCTCCGGCATCCTGACGCTCGTCGCCTATGCGATGACGGTCGCGCGGCGCGGCAGCAACCCGATGCCGGCGCGCATGCGCGTGCCGATCTTCGCGGTGTGGGAGACGGTGGTCTTCGTGCTGAACGCCTTTGCGTTCGTGCTGATCGGCATGCAATTGCGGCCGATCTGGACGCGGCTCGAAGCCAGTGGCGGACAGGCTCATGCGCTCGTCACCGCGGCAGTCGTGCTGGCCGTGACCATCCTGGCACGCTTCGTGTGGGTGATGATCTACCAGGCGTTCAAGCGCCGACGCGCGTCGAAGCAAGGCGACGGGGCACACTCGCGGCCGACGCCCGGCACCGGCATCGTGCTCTCGTGGGCTGGCATGCGCGGCATCGTCACGCTGGCCGCCGCCTTCGCCATTCCCGAGACGCTGCCGGACGGCACGCCCTTTCCGTTTCGCGACCTGATCCTGCTCTGCGCGTTCGCGGTCGTGCTTGGCACGCTGGTGCTGCAAGGCCTGACGATGGCGCCGCTGATCCGCGCGATGGGCCTGACCGACGACGACCCGGTTGGCCGCGAGATCCGGCTGGGCCGCACGCATGCCTACGGGGCGCTGCTCGAAGCCATTCGCGATGACGACACGCTCCCGGCCAAACTGCTGCGGAAGGAATACGGCGCGGTGGTCGAGCTCAATACGAGCCAGACGTCCGACGGCCGGGTCGACGAAGTGCCGGGCGGGCCGCTGCGCCGGCACGCGATCAGCGTGGCGCGGCAGCGCGCTTTCGAGCTCCGGCGCGACGACGTCATCGGCGACGACGCCTATCGCGTGCTGGTGCAGGAACTCGATTGGGCGGAGCTGAGCGCGGGCGGCGGCCGGCCCGATTGAGCCGGCAAGCCCCCATTCCGGGTCAGTACTGGAGCTTCGGATACCAGTCGGTTCCCCGACCGCCCGGCGTCAGGTCCAGGATGGACCAGAGCGAGGCGATGTCGGGCGCGCCGCGCGGGTCCTGCCCGGGGTCGGCCATCTCGCCCGTCATCTCGCCTGCCCAGAACAGGCGGACCTTGTCGCCGTCGCGCCTGAACACGATCAGGGACGGGTACTCGCTGCCGTCCGGCTGCAGGACGCCGATGTCCTTCGCATAGTCGTCGCCGACGGTCTGAACAAAGTTCAGGTCGCGCCAGCCCCGCTCCTGCGCAAAGGCGTACTGCCGCCCGACCGGCGAGCGCCCCAGCACCTGGAGCGCCACCCGCTGCTTGATGTCGGCCGCATTGCCGTTCAGCGCGCCGAGCAGGTTGGTGCACATCGGGCACGGCCGTTCGCGTTGCGGCCCGTACATCCAGAAGTAGGTGACGAGCGTGTCCTTGTCGCCGAAGAGATCGCCCAGTCCCGCGTCGAACCCCTGCTCGTCCTTGAAGCGGTAGTCCTTCTCGATCACGGGGCCGGGCGGCAGGGCCTGGCGCTGGTCGACCATGCGTGTCATGTGCCGGCGAAACTCGATCTCTTCCGCCAGCAGCGCCTGCCGGGCGGCATCGTATTCGGCCGAGGAACCTGGGAACGGCCTCTTCGCCTTCTTCGCCAGCTCTGCGGCGGGGGTCAGCGCTTCTTTCATGCCTTTGCTCCTTGTTTGCGCCTGGAGTATGGAAAGCAACGGCGAATTTCCAAGAAGACATTGACGAGATTTCTGCGTCGGACGTTCACTACAGGGCGTCTCCGTGTTCGCGAAAACTTACATTTGCACGCCGAAGAAGTTCCCATGCGCCGCGCGATCCGCGCGCAAACTATTCGCCCCTCAATCCAAAGGAGATGCGCCATGGGAACCCCCACCGAAATCGCCAAGCTGGGCTACGCAGCATTCGGCAAGCGCGACATTCCGGCGCTCCTCGAACTCCTCGCGGATGACGTCGAATGGCGTTACTTCGGCAGCCCCGAGACAGGCACGCCCTATGGCGGGACCTGCAGGGGCAAGCAGCAGGTGGCCGAATTCTTCGGCGCGCTGGCGCAGGCCGACGAGATCCTCGAGTTCGAGCCGCGCGAGTTCCTCGAAGGGAGCAACCACGTGACGGTGCTCGGCCGCATCAAGGGCCGGGCGCTTCCGGATGGCAAGGTGCATGAATCCGAATGGGTCCAGGTGTTTACTTGGAAAGACGGCACCAAGATCAGCCGTTGGGTCGGGACAGGGGACACCGCCGCGAGACTCAACGCGAAGTAGACAATGAGCGGATGAACAAACGTCACTTCCTGGGCACGGCAGCACTCGCCGGACTGTGGCCCGCAGTCGATGCGATCGCCGCGGAGCCGGCCCGCAAGGGCCCGGGCCTCCTGACCGTCAGCGGCGCGATCGGCAAGTCGAACCGCGGCCCGGTCGATCCGGCGCTCGACCAGTTGCTGGTGAAGCACGGCGTCAAGTTCGACAAGGCCTACGTGTTCGACTCCGATGCATTGCTGCGACTGCCCTCCACCCGCGTCAAGGCCACCCTGGAGTACGACGCGAAGATGCACGCGCTGGCCGGCCCGCTCTTGACCAGCGTGCTGGAGACGGCAGGCATCCCCTCCACCAGCGAAGTGACGATTGCCCTGCGCGCAGTGGACGGCTATGTCGTGCCGCTGAGCATGGCGAACGCGCGCGCCTACCGCATGATCGTGGCCACGGAAATCGACGGCACGCCGCTCGCGCTGGGAGGCCTGGGTCCGCAATGGGCAATCTACGAGGCCGACACGCTCGCCGCTTTCAAGGACAAGCCGCTCAAGGAGCGCTTCGCGCTGTGCCCCTGGGGGCTGTACAGCATCGAAGTCAGCCGCACCTGACAGACACCAGACAGATGGACGACAAGCCGACCGGCCTCAAGAAGGGCCTCACCAGCTACGGCGACCAGGGCTTCTCCCTATTCCTGCGCAAGGCCTTCATCAAGGGCGCCGGATACACCGACAGTGCCCTCGAACGTCCTGTCGTGGGCATCGCCAACACCGGCAGCGCCTACAACCCCTGCCACGGCAACGCGCCCCAGCTCATCGAGGCCGTCAAGCGCGGCGTGATGCTGGCCGGTGGCTTGCCGATGGAGTTTCCGACCATCTCCATCCACGAGAGCTTTGCCGCGCCGACCAGCATGTACCTGCGCAACCTCATGTCGATGGACACCGAGGAAATGGTTCGCGCCCAGCCGATGGACGCCGTCGTCCTCATTGGCGGCTGCGACAAGACCGTGCCCGCGCAACTCATGGGCGCGGCCTCGGCGGGCATCCCCTCCATCCAGCTCATCACCGGATCGATGCTGACCGGCAGCCACCGCGGCGAGCGAGTCGGCGCCTGCACCGACTGCCGCCGCTACTGGGGCAAGTTCCGCGCGAGTGAGATCGATGAAGACGAAGTCGCCGACGTCAACAACCAGCTCGTCGCCAGCGTCGGCACCTGTTCAGTCATGGGCACGGCCAGCACCATGGCCTGCATCGCCGAAGCACTGGGCATGACGGTGCCGGGCGGCGCATCGCCACCGGCCGTCACGGCCGACCGCATCCGCATCGCTGAACAGACCGGCGCGCAGGCCGTGCAGATGGCGCGCGATGGCCTGAGCATCGACAAGGTGCTCACCCCCGCGGCCTTCGAGAACGCGATGCGTGTGCTGCTCGCGATCGGCGGATCGACCAACGGCATCGTGCACCTGACCGCCATCGCGGGGCGCATGGGCCTCGACATCGACCTCGCCGCGCTCGACCGCATGGGCCGCGAGACCCCCGTGTTGCTGGACCTCAAGCCGTCCGGGCAGCACTACATGGAAGATTTCCACCATGCGGGCGGCATGGCGACGCTGCTGCGCGAACTCAAGCCGCTGCTGCGCCTCGACGCGATGACGGTGACCGGCCGGACGCTGGGCGAAGAGATCGAGCGCAACGGCGCGGGCTTCATGCAGGACGTGGTCCGCCCCATCGCCAACCCCATTTATCCGCAAGGCGGCATCGCGGTGCTGCGCGGCAACCTGGCCCCGGGCGGCGCCATCATCAAGCAGTCCGCCGCGGACCCGCAACTGATGGAGCACGAAGGCCGCGCCGTCGTGTTCGAGAACGTCGAGGACCTCGCCACGCGCATCGACAGCGACGACCTGGATGTCACCGCGCAGGACGTGCTGGTGCTGAAGAACATCGGCCCCAAGGGCGCGCCCGGCATGCCCGAGGCGGGCTACATCCCCATTCCCCGCAAGCTGGCGCGCGCGGGGGTGAAGGACATCGTGCGCATCTCGGATGGGCGGATGAGCGGCACCGCGTTCGGGACGATCGTGCTGCACGTGACGCCGGAATCGGCGGTAGGCGGGCCGCTGGCGCATGTGCGCAACGGGGACCGGATCCGGTTGAGCGTGCTGGATCGGGAAATTTTGCTGCTGGTGTCGGATGAGGAATTGAGGCGACGGGCGGAAGAAGCGCCTGTCGTCGCGCCGACGGCCGAGCGGGGGTATCGGAAGCTGTTCCTGGAGACTGTGATGCAGGCGGACAAGGGGGTGGATTTTGATTTCTTGCGGGCGGCGCAGATAAACGGGAAGGTGCCGGAATAGCGGGACCGCTTGGCGCGTCACATCGGCGTCAGCAGCGACTGTGATACTTGGCGTCGTGACGTCCCCGCTTGCCAAAATCGCGTCCTCTGCGGCCTTGCTGGCCCTGCTGGGTGGCTGCGCGGGCCTCACCTTTCAGGACCGCGCGGAGGGTTGGCGCAGCGCCCTCGTGGTGGACCTGGGGCGTGCCGGCGAACTCGCGCCGAACGTGGACCACGACTGCGCCACCGGCGCCGCGCCGAACGCCCCCTACCTGGTGGTGCGCTACCGGGACCACGGCATGCAGACCTTCTCGCTCGGCACCTCCGATGTTCCTCCGAACTCCGACTTCCGCGCCGGCGAAGCGGTAGAGGTCAACATCAAGGATTGCGACGTCCGGCGGCCTTCATGACGGCAGCCGCCGTCGGGCGTGAAAATCACCGCTATGCGAACTCGTTCTTACCTCGTCCTTTCGGTCTTCGTCCTCTCTGGTTTCGCGACAGCACAGCCAACTATGAATCCACCAGTTGTCTCGAAGACCTTGGGATGCAAACCTCGCTATCCCGCAGAGGCAAAACGCAACGGCCTGGAAGGAAACGTTCTCACGAAAGTTCTGGTCGAGCCATCGGGCAAAGTGTCAAAGGTCGAGCTAATCCAAAGCAGCGGGTTTGAGGTTTTGGACCGAGCTGCGATAGAGGCCGTCAAATGCCCGGTTTATGAGCCCGGTACGGTTGACAGCGTGCCCAGCGCGATGTGGATGGACGTTCCGTTGAACTATCGACTCGAGAAGTGACTGTCTACAGCCGGCCTCGGCCGAGGTTGTGTGGAAACACCTTTGATGGTCGCCTATATTGAGCCAACCCGTCTGAACGAGGTGGTGGCCCATGAAGCGATTCATTGAAGGCGAGGACCGTCAGCAGGTCACTCTGTTGCCGGAGTGCCTTGACGACTATATCGGTGAGGACAACCCGGTGCGAGTCGTCGATGCGTTCGTCGAAGAACTGGATCTCCATGCATTGGGGTTCGAAGGCGTTGAACCTGCAGCAACCGGTCGCCCTTCCTACCACCCGTCGGTCCTGCTGAAGCTCTACATCTACGGCTACCTGAACCGCATTCAGTCGAGCCGTCGCCTGGAGCGCGAGGCGCAGCGTAACGTCGAACTGATGTGGCTCACTGGCCGGCTGGCACCGGACTTCAAGACCATTGCCGACTTCCGTCACGACAACGGTCGGGGCATTCGCAACGTCTGCCGCCGCTTCATCATCCTGTGCCGCGAGCTCAAGTTATTCACGCACGCCATCGTGGCCATCGACGGCAGCAAGTTCAAGGCGGTCAACAGCCGCGACCGCAACTTCACCCCCGGCAAGATCGATGCGCGTCAGCGGCAGATAGAGCAGAGCATCCAGCGCTACCTCGAGGCCTTGGAGACGGCCGATCGCACGCAGCCCGCGGAGGTCGAGGCCAAGACCGATCGGTTGCAGGAGAAGATCAGGAAGCTGCGCGAGCAGATGAAGCAGCTCGATGAGACCAAGGAAGAGTTGAAGAAGGAACCCGACGGGCAACGCTCACTCACCGATCCCGACGCGCGCTCGATGAACTCGCAAGCCAAGGGCACAGGCCTGGTGGGCTACAACGTCCAGGCAGCAGTGGATGCGAGGCACCACCTGATCGTGGCGCACGAGGTCACGAATGTAGGCAGCGACCGATCGCAACTGAGCAAGATGGCCAAGGCTGCGCGCGAAGCGATGGGCAAGACCAAGCTGCAGGTGCTCGCTGACCGCGGGTACTTCAACGGCACGGAGCTGAAGGCCTGCGAGGACGCGGGGATCACCACCTACGTGCCCAAGCCGATGACCTCAGGCGCGAAGGCAGATGGGCGCTTCGACAAGAGCGACTTCGTCTATGTAGCGAAGGATGACGAGTACGTCTGCCCAGCGGGCGAGCGAGCCATCTATCGGTTCAGCACGATTGAGCGAAATGGCATCAACGCGCGCCTCTACTGGACCAGCGCTTGCCCCCGGTGTCCGATGAAGGAGCAGTGCACGCCCAGCGACTACCGGCGCATTCGCAGATGGGAGCATGAGGCGGTGTTCGAGCGTGTCCAACAGCGCCTTGATCGCAAACCCATCGCGATGACGTTGCGGAGGTGTACGGTGGAGCACGTGTTCGGGACGCTGAAGTACTGGATGGGATCCACCCACTTCTTGACCAAGACGCGGGCGCACGTGAACACCGAAATGAGCCTGCACGCGCTGGCTTACAACATGAAGAGGGTTATCGCCATCCTGGGTATAGCCAGAACGATGAAGGCGATGAGATTGACGGGGGCGTGAGCCCTTTATGCGCCTCACTGGGCCTCTCGGGGAGCGCTGCTCCGAGGCTGTCTACTGGATAACGGATCTCGTAAACCCGGCCGGTCCCTTCATCGACTCGTTTCCACACAACCTCGGCCATCAGCGGACATTCAAGGCTCCTCCACAATCTTGAGCAGTTCAACCACTTAGCGAACGCCCGTCGATGCCCCTGTACACCTACATCGTTTCCTACAAGGGAGCCACCCACGTGGCCCAGGGAAGCCACAGCAACTATCAAGGGTTCATTTCGACCTGGTGTTCGAACATTCCTTCCGGCGCGCTGCCCGCTCTGACTCCAGCACTTCAGAAAGAGCTCGCCTTGAAGGCATACGGCGGATTTTCCCCGGTCTCGAACGTCAAGCACGCGTGGCGCAAGTCGATTGACGTCGGGGGGAGCGAATGCGTCGTGGTCGCCGTTCAGACCCAACAATAGTAGGAACAGTCGCAGCTATGTCGGTCTGCGGCCACGAGCCGACAGTCGCCGACGACCGCTTTCCGGCTTTCCGGTACGGCATCGACGGGTCGAAGCGGCGTGCAGCCGTTGGCTCAAGGGCGCCGTCGGCCGATTGCCGAGTGTTGAAGGTCCCCCAGCGGGGGCCGGCGCCGATGTAGTGGTCAAGGTGCGCAACGGAGCGCTTTCTGACGTTTCCAGCCTTGCTGACGCACTCGGTCGATGCCAACATGCGCGAGGAAGAACGAAGCGTCAGCTGCAACCTGATGCTCTCTTCGTTCACGCAGCAGTTGAGCAAACCGCTCTGGTGACACCAACCGGAGACCCTGATGGACTCTGCCGACAAGCTCGAAGCGGTGCTGCGCTATCACGAGCGCACCAAGCACCAGTTCCACCGCTATGCGCGCTCCGCCAGCACCCTGGATTGGGTGAACCAACCCAACCCGCTCCGCCGTTACGAAGGGGCGCTGCTCACACAGTTGCCCATCCTTGGCGCGGACGAAGAGCCACTGTCGCCTCGCTACGAAGCTATGTATCGGCGGAGCACGGTGTCGAGCTCGCCGCTCACGATCCGCTCGCTGTCGCGCCTGTTCGAGTACGCGCTGGCGCTGTCGGCCTGGAAGCAGGCTGGCGACACGCGTTGGGCGCTGCGCAGCAACCCATCGAGCGGTAACCTGCATCCCACTGAGGGCTACTTGTTGATCGACGCGCTCCCCGAGTTGTCGCACGCGCCCGGCGTGTACCACTACGCGCCGGGAGAGCACGGTCTGGAACGGCGGGCGGACGGCTCCGCCGAGTGGTTCACGCAGTTGATGCGAGAGTTTCCCCCACGGGCCTTTCTGGTTGGTCTCTCGTCCATCCACTGGCGCGAAGCGTGGAAGTACGGCGAACGCGCGTTCCGCTATTGTCAGCACGACGCGGGCCATGCCATCGGCACGCTTCGCATCGCCGCCGCGACCCTGGGATGGAGCGCTGTCGTGTTGCACGGCCTGGCCGATGAAACCATCGAAGCCCTGCTGGGGCTGAACCGCGCCGAGGACTTCGCAGGCGCGGAGCGCGAACAACCGGAACTCGTCATGCTCGTCTGGCCGAACGACTCGGCCGAGCCGTGGTGCGCAGGCGGGCAGCGCACGCTCCCGCTCGGCCTCGATCCGCTGCTGGCGCGCGAGTTCACGAAACAAGGCTGGTGCGGAACTGCGAACCGGCTCAGCCGCGACGACCCGGTCGCCTGGACCGTCATCGACGAGGTGGTGCTCGCCTCACGCAAACCGATGGGGCAGCGATATGCCTTGGAGCTGTTCGACGCACCTGCCCCGGCGCATCGAACCGCAGCGTTCCCAGACGGGCCGTCGGCCGGCTTGATCATCCGCCAGCGGCGCAGCCTCCTGGCCTGCGACGGCCGGACATCGATCACGGCCAAGCGCTTTTACGGCATGCTCGCGCGCGTGATGCCACGCGTGGAACTGGAAACGAACCAGCGGCCATTACCCTGGGACGCCATTGCCTGGGAGCCGCGCATCCACCTCGTCTTGTTCGTTCATCGGGTGGACGGACTCGACTCGGGGCTGTACGTGCTCGTCCGTGTCCCGGCCAAGCTGGACAAGCTGAAGCGCGCCATGCATCAGCGCTTCGACTGGTCCGAGCCCCCCGGGTGCCCGGCGGACCTTCCCCTTCGCAGGTTGGAAAGCGGCGATGCGAGGCAGCTTGCGACGCAAGTGAGCTGCTTTCAGGACATCGCGGGCGATGGGGTCTTTTCGCTCGGCATGATCGCCGAGTATCGAGACGCCTTGTTCACGCACGGGCCCTGGTTCTATCGCCAGCTCTTTTGGGAAACCGGGGTGATCGGGCAGGTGTTGTATTTGGAGGCCGAAGCGGCGGGCATAGGCGCCACGGGCATCGGCTGTTTCTTCGACGACCCGGTGCACCGGGTGTTCGGTTTCAGCGACCTGGAGTTCCAGTCGCTCTATCACTTCACGATCGGCGGCCCGGTGGAGGACAGCCGACTTACCACGCTGGCGCCCTATGGTGTGCGTGAGGAAAACGAGTTGAAGCGTCGTGTAGACCGCGGGTGACGCAACGAGCGCGGAGCAAGCATTGCCCGGCGGGTCGCCCGGCGGGCCGGACGAAGGATTGGGCTGCGATCGCCGCGCGTAGAACGACGACGATCGAATGGTGACTTACGAAGAAACCCGCCACTACGAGCGGGTTTCAAGGCGATGCGGGAGGAAGGGGCGAACCCCCTGGAGCAGAGCTCCCGTGGCGTGATGAGCCACTGAGTCCACCGTTGCACCACCACAGTCTGATCGGCCCCCGCACAGGAAGTTCCGGGTCATTTCGCGGTGTGGGCTGGGGCTTCAGGCCGAGGCGCGCTTGTCGAAAATGCAGGTCACGCGCTTGAAGACCCGGCAATGCGACAGGGTCGTCTACATCCAAGGCAATCGAAAGGCCATGCCAGCGATGGCGGCGCGGTTAAACGCGCCGCGCAGGCGTACAGTCGCGCATCAGCATGTCGTTTCGGTGTGCGTCTCGGCTACTGATGGCGACGTTACCCCGCCGGTCGCGGTATGTCACCAACCCTTTTACCGGAGGGTGCCCATGAGTGAAAGATCCGCAATCGACGAAGCACGCTTTGCGCAAGCGGTGCAACTCGTGGTTGCAGCCGTATCCGCCAATTCGCTGAGCAGCGATCGGAGCTTTGATGCGCAAACTCACCAGGACGTCATTCGAGTGGCGCTGGTTCGCGCGTACCAGACGCTTGAGGACGCGCGTGACGAAATTGAGGGTCATGTGCGCCGTCCGGATTGACCCGCTCCAGCGAGCGCCGACGGCGCACCGCGAACTGGAGTATTCGGCCGAGGCTGCGTGAAAACTCCGTTGACTCACGTTTTCAAGGGTCCTTGACCCCTTGGAGCATCCGAGAAAGCGCCGCCTGAGCCCATCTGAGAGGTCGACTTTCGGAGCGACGTCGACAACATCGAGTTTTCACACAGCCTCGGCCAGAAGCGGACGCTCGTCGCTACCTCGCAACGACGGCCTTGTGAGCGCGTGCGCACTGACCGAGGTGCGGTTAACAATTGCGATTGAGACGCATCGGAACAAGGAGCAGACAATCGGTGACAGTACATCGCAACCCCGCCAGGGCCGCTCCGGCAGTCACTCTGGCTGGCCTGTTAGCCGCAGCGGCTGGAGCATGGGCATATGAGTTTCAGGCGACGCTGAGACCGGGGGATTTCGACACCACCTCCGCCCCATCTGGCACGTTCATACTTGTCGTAGTTGTAGCTGCCGTTGTTGGCGGGCTGGGCTCTTGGCAGAGCTTAAGGAAACTCAGAAGCGAACATCGGCTTGGACGATTTGGATGCTCCATCGCCTTGTCGCTCACGGGCGCGTCGATTGCATTCACGGTCATTGCAGTCCCCGCAATATTGTGGGCAATCGTCAAAGCCGATCCAGCGCTGTGGACCATTCCAATTGTTCTGTTGCTTGGATTCGGCTCGGCAATGTTGCAGGCGCTCCTCCCGTCCTTGCCCTATGCGGTGGGCGCAGCGGTAGCGTTCGCCGCGCTGGCCGAGCTTCGAGGTTGGCTGACGGTCCCTCACTGATGTCAGCTCCGGGCTCCCAGCGCTGCTGGCGGATGTGGCTGGATTCGGCCGAGCCTGTGTGAAAACGCTTCGTTGATCGTTTCACTCAAAATAAAATTTGCCAACCCGTCAGAGCGAGGTGGCCCATGAAGCGATTCATCGAAGGCGAGGACCGACAGCAGGTGATGCTGCCCGAATGCCTTGACGACTATATCGGTGAGGACAACCCGGTGCGAGTCGTCGACGTCTTTGTCGAGGAACTGGACCTTCAGGCCCTGGGCTTCGAAGGCGTTGAGCCTGCAGCGACGGGGCGCCCTTCGTTATCACCCGGCGGTGTTGCTCAAGCTCTACATCTACGGTTACCTGAACCGCATCCAGTCCAGCCGACGCCTGGAGCGCGAGGCCCAGCGCAACGTCGAACTCATGTGGCTCACGGGCCGACTGACGCCGGACTTCAAAACCATCGCCGATTTCCGCCATGACAACGGTCCCGGCATCCGCAATGTCTGCAAGCGCTTCGTTGGCATGTGCCGAGAGCTCAAGCTGTTCGCTCACGCCATCGTGGCCATCGATGGCAGCAAGTTCAAGGCGGTCAACAGTCGAGACCGCAACTTCACCGCCGGCAAGATCGATGCGCGTCAGCGGCAGATCGAGCAGAGCATCCAACGCTACCTCGATGCCATGGAGACGGCGGATCGCACGCAGCCGGCGGAGGCCGAGGCCAAGACCGAGCGGTTGACGGAGAAGATCAAGAAGCTGCGGGAGCAAATGCGGGAACTGGATCGAACCAAGGAGCAACTGAAGCATGAGCCCGACGGCCAGCGCTCGACCACCGATCCCGATGCGCGCTCGATGAACTCGCAGGCCAAGGGCTCGGGCCTGGTGGGCTACAACGTGCAGGCGGCGGTCGATGCCAGGCACCACCTGATCGTGGCGCACGGGGTCACCAACGACGGCAACGATCGCTCGCAGCTCAGCAAGATGGCAATGGCTGCACGCGAGGCGATGGGCAAGATCAAGTTGCAGGCGCTTGCCGATCGCGGCTACTTCAGCGGCACGGAGCTCAAGGACTGCGAGGACGCGGGCATCTCCACCTACGTACCCAAGCCGATGATCTCGAACGCCAAGGCCAAAGGGCGCTTCGACAAGAGCGACTTCATCTATATCGTGAAGGACGACGAGTACCAATGTCCCGCGGGGCAGCGGGCCATCTACGGGTTCAACACGTTGGAGAAGAACGGCAATGAGCTTCGCGTCTACTGGACCAGTGCTTGCCCCAAGTGCCCGATCAAAGACCAGTGCACGACGAGTGCGTATCGGCGCATCCGTCGATGGGAGCATGAAGAGGTGCTGGATCGCGTACAGCAACGCCTGGATCGAAAGCCCATCGCCATGACGCTGCGAAGATGCACCGTGGAGCATGTGCTCGGCACACTCAAACACTGGATGGGCTGGACGCACTTCCTGACGAAGAAGTTGGAGCACGTGAACACTGAGATGAGTCTGCACGTGCTGGCTTACAACCTGAAGAGGGTCATCGCGATCCTGGGTATTGCCAGAACGATGAAGGCGGTGAGATTGATGGTTGCGTGAGCCCCTTCGATGACCTTCGCGGCTTACGCAGCGACCTTGCACGCGCTCGGCCGCCTGGCCTGTGCAACGAGGCCACTGGATGACTCCGAGGCGCTGATGACGACCACAAGGCCCCGTGTCGGCATACTGGCAAGTCAAACGCCGTTTCCACACGACCTCGGCCAAGAGCGGCCGGTCGCCGGCGCCACAGAATTCGCTCGACACCGGACGTTCATGGCTTTGCACAACCAGCTGTTGGAATCCAGTAGGCGCCGCTTGAAGCGCGTGCACACCAACCGAACCCCAGGCAACAATGAACCGAAGGTTCATCACGCCCATGACAGCCATCGACTGGATTCTCGTTGTTGCGACGCTATGGGGACCCTTGTTCACCTTCTACTCCGGCGCCGCGGGGCTCGGTGGCAACGACATTCAGAAGCTAACTAGCGCGCTTCGTGGTAGCAAAAATGGCGTTGTCAGAGTTTGGGGGGCGGCGCTCTGGGTGCTTATTGACTCACAGAATAGATGGGTAGTTACCTTCGGCGGAATGACTGGGCTCCTCGTTTACAGGCTCGCCGGAAGCTAGTCATCGTTAGGCTGCGGTCCCAAAGCGGTCGCTTCGGAACGCGGCGTACAGCCCCGCTTGGGGCCCGAAGTTCCCAGCGGCGACAGGCTACAGTCGCCATGACCCGACGTTCGCCCGGACCTCCGAACGGGCGTCAAGCAGACTTCCCAGCGAGAACGTACACGCCGTGATTCCAGGAACCAAGGGCTACGAGGAGCATGCTGAAGAACTGGTGAAGCGCTTCGAGGCCGTCTCGTTCGCGGAGAAGCACGAATCCGTCGTGCACCTCATGCCTTCAGTGCCGTCGACGGTCCTCGATGTGGGCGCCGGGACTGGGGTTGATGCAGCGTGGTTTGCCTCGCAAGGCCATCGGGTGGTGGCAGTCGAGCCCACAGATTCGCTACGCCTTGCAGGCATCCGACTCCATAGAGCGCATCCCATCGAATGGATCAACGACAGCTTGCCAGACCTCGCTTGCATGCGCGCTCGGGGTCAGAAATTCGAGGTCGTCATGCTTACCGCTGTGTGGATGCATCTTGATGAGCAGGAGCGGCAGCTGGCGATGCCGCAGGTTGCTTCCCTGCTCGCGCCTGGTGGAGTCCTCGTGATGTCCCTCCGCCATGGGCCGGCGCCGATGGAACGGCGCATCTTTCAAGCGTCGGCCGAGGAGACCGTCGCTTTAGCCTCCGCCAGTTCGTTGAAGACGGTGCTCAGCATGCGCACCGCATCTGCGCAAGCCGTCAACCGCCAGGCAGGGGTTACATGGACACGTCTTGCATTCCGTTGGGCGACCTGACCGCAGCAGCTCGAGAGCCTTCGGCGACGGGCAGAATGCGGCCGGCCGGCTGCCGGCGCTCAATCTCGGAGGACGAAGTTCACCTGAAATTCTGTCCGCATCGCGCTCGGCGTGCCACCAAGCGGGCCGCAACGCGGACTCGGCTTCAATAACTTGCTAGACGACATTCACCGCACCCCCTTTGTGCACCTCATAGTGCAACTCCGCCATGCCAGTGCCCATCTGATGAACGGACACCAAGCGCAGACTTGGACTGAGCACTCTTCGGGGGAACAACGGCTTACCCCTGCCGAGGGTAGCTGAGCCAATCTGGATGATGAGTTCGTCCAGTAGACCGGCATCGTGGAACTGACCAGCGAGGTCGCCGCCTCCAACAATCCATATGTTCATGTCGCCAGCAACCGCCTGCATCTCAGAATGGACAGTTCGCACATCGCCATTGACGAATCGAATGTCTGCGCCGCCGACTGCTGGAATACTGCGGCTAGTAAATACCCATGCTGGCTGAGCATATGGCCACGTTGAGCCTGTCTCGGCGGCAACCTTTTCTGCATTGCGAACCATCCATTCATAGGTCGCAGAGCCCATAGCCAAAGCGCCAACTTTCGATATGAACTCTGGATAGCTGGACTCATTCAAGCTCCCGAGGGCAAAAAGCCATTCCAGTGAGTCGTCCTCGGTTGCAAGGAATCCATCAAGGCTTGTAGCCGTGTAGTACTGGGTCTTCATTGTTTGTCTCGGAAGGATTTGAGTGGCGTCAGCGACCGACCGGTTTTGGGCCGACTGTAGCCTGCTGCGGTCGTCGGAGCCTCGGGTCCAAAGCGGGCTGTACCGAATTTCTGCGAGCGGACATTCGAGAAGTGCTTCAAAAATTCCAGAGCTTGCGCCGCACGTGCGCCTGAGACGCATCCCTTCCGCCTCGCGCAAGCAATCCAGGAGAGCCCGCGACACACGGTGACCTCAGGACCGCTTGCATCCTCAATCCTACCCGTTGAGTCAGGCCCCACTGTCGTTGGCAATGCCAGGGCGACGGCAGGCTGAGGGCGGACGTCGCCGTTCGACCGTCCGGTATTGGCCCGACCTCCAACCTACCATGGCCAGCAGCAGCAAAGTGTCGCTTTCACTGGTGTTGACCAAGACCAGAGTGGGCAAGGCTCCGCAGGCGCCTCCGCCCGGCGCTCGCCCGAATTCTTTTGACCGGCACGGCCGCCAACAGTCGGGCTGATGCGGCCCAAAAGCGGACCCTGGCGGCCGCCCCTCAGTTCATGCCTCACTTTCAAAATGACAGTCTTTCGAGTCGTTCTTGCAATCGCCACGTTGTTGGGCCTCGCCTCAGGGTGGTCCGCACTCGGCGTGGCAGCCGCCAGCCAGCCGCCGCTCATGTGGCGAGACCTCCTGTTGATGCTTATCGGGTGCGCGGTGGCCCTTCCGGTGGTTCTTGGTCTACAAGCAGCCTTGGGAAACAAGAAGGCAGTTCGCATCGGCTGGTACTTCTTTCTGTGGTTGCTTTGTCGCAGTCAGCGCTTGCCCCGCATTCGTTCCTCTTCCTGGCGATAGGCGCTGGAGCGCTTCTTGGCGTCGCCGGCAGCAGGATTCTCTTTGGCGGTAGTCTGGCTAAGGCCTGACCGGGCCGCAGTCGGCCAGGAGCCGTCTTCCATCGGCGTCCCTTCAAATCGCGCAGAAGCCGATGTTTCCGCCGGCGGGGACATGTGTTTCCGAGCCATGGTGGGCGCTAACTGGACTGTTCTGCATCAACGGAATTGCGGTCGTGAGTGGACACCGCAGATTTCACGACGCCTGCTTGTTGGAGCATGAGTTCAACGCGCTGCGCAGCTGGGGGAACGTATCCCTCTGGAACGACGCGTCGAACACATTGTGTTTCATGTGAAATCGTCACATCTGCCACCTTGGTTCTATAGTCGTTCGGCGCCTCAGTCGCGGACGAGAGTGAGGGCTGCAGGAGGAATATGGAACAGTGCGAACGAACTCTCGACCACTTCTCGACGTTGCTGGCGACCAAGGGGCCGCAGGCGGCCTTGCACTACTTAAACAGCGGCGTGCCACATCGCTATACCGCCGTTTACCGGTTCGAAGGGGAACTGCTTCGCAATGTGCTTCTCCATGACAAGCGAGGGCAGGTGCGTCCCGAGTACCTCATCGCTGTTCCGTTCAAGCAGAGCTTTTGCCAGTTCGTACTCAAGGATCAGGCTTTTCGCACCGACGATTCCGAGCACGACGACCGACTCATCGGTCATCCCTATCGCGGCGTCGTGATCTCGTACCACAGCGTCCCAGTCTTGAACGACCAGGCAACTTTGTGGGGGACCATGAGTCATTTTGATATGAGCAGCCATCCGCTGGCGGACTCGGAGTTCGCGCTACTTCAGGGTGCGGCCCGCGTCTTGAGCAGGCATCTCGCTAACCTGGCCGATTGACTCTGCTGGCTACCGTGGTCTTCGATGCGGTTGCGCACGTCTTTTTTTGCGCAAACGTCGATCTGCACGGACGTACTCATTGCTCGTGGTCACCGTCGGGCGAGGAGACGCGAGCGGCTGACACCCCACCCATCTTCAGCTTAGGTTCAGGATCGATTCCCACAGTCGGGCGATTGTCGCTTCGTTGTCTGTGCTTGCTCCCAGTGCAGGTGTCGATCGATCCACCGTACGGCCCGCTCGCAGACGATCTGAAGGAGTTGAGCTGACCGGTGTGGCGTTGCGGAGATCTACGTTGAAAGCAGATACCGCGACGTTGGCCATGCTTAGCCGGAGAGGCACTGATAGCCCGGAGTCGGCCAAGACCGGACCTACCGTTGCTCATCTCATTTCAATGAAACATAGGCTATTCGTTGGTGCGGCAGCCCTCGCCATGGCAGCCTGGCCTTCCCCTCGAACTGCGTTCTGAGCCGGACCTTGAGTGGAAGACCTGCGAGGCATTCAAGGCGACCATCAAGGAGTGAGCGCACAGAGCGCGCTGCGGCAGAATGCGGCGAACAGCCGTCGACCAACCGCCGCCGCCGGCCATCAGCAGACTTCCGCGGTCGGTCTTCGGAAGCAGATTTCAAACGCTCATGACACTTTCGGCCAGCTTCCGCGAGCGCATTGCTCTCTATGCCTTCTTGACGTCGCTGACCTCGATCAGCATCGACGCGCTCCTGCCGGGGTTGCGCCAGATCGGGTCGGATCTCGGTGTCACGCCGCCGCTGTCCACGCAGCACGTCGTCTCGCTGTTCATCTTCGGCATGGCCTTTGGCGAACTGCTTCTTGGCCCCGTGTCCGATGCCTTGGGGCGAAAGAAGGCGCTTGTCCTCGGCCTTGGTGTCTACGGCCTTGGCACAGCCATCGCCATGTTTGCCGGATCGCTTGAATCGGTGATCCTCGGCCGGTTTCTCCAGGGGGTGGGTGTGTCCGGACCGAAGATCTCGACGCGGGCAATGATCCGCGATCAGTTTGAAGGAGACGCGATGGCGCGCGTCATGTCCTTCATGTTCACGCTCTTCATCCTGGTGCCGATGCTGGCCCCCACCCTTGGCCAAGTGGTGATCGCGGTCGGGGGGTGGCGCAGCGTTTTCGCACTCTATCTCGTCATGGCGGGCCTGCTCGGCTTATGGCTGGTGATGCGGCAGCCGGAAACATTGGATCCCGCCAGACGAATACCATTTCGGCCAAAGCTGCTCGTGTTGAACGGGCGACGCATACTGTCAAACCGCCGTGTGGCGACCCTGATCATGGCGACCGGCTTGGTGTTTGGTGCGCAGCTGCTCTTCCTCAGCACGGCAAGCGATCTCTTCCTGGATGTCTACGGCATCGCGGAAACCTTCCCCTTCTATTTCGCGGTGCTGGCTGCCGGCGTTGGGCTTGCCTCATTTCTGAACGCAAAACTCGTGCAGCGTTTTGGCATGGACGTCATGGCGCACTACGCCTTCGTGGGACTGGCTTCGGCAGGTCTTCTGATGTTGCTTGCGTCCGTCGCCTGGAATGGACGACCACCACTCGCCGTTTTCATGCCACTGAGTTTTTCGGCGTTCTTTGCTATCGGGATACTGTTTGGCAACCTGAATGCCATGGCAATGCGCTCGCTCGGTCAGGTGGCAGGCCTCGGCGCTTCGTTGATTGCGTCCTGTTCGAGCTTTATCGCAACGCTGTTTGCCATTGGAATGGGGGCGTTCTACGACGGTACGACCCTCCATCTGTCGGCGGGCTTCTTTTTCTCGGGAATCTTCTCCCTGGTTCTGAACAGGTTGGCGGCGCAAGGCGACACGTCACCGGTAGAAGCCACAAGGTAGGAAGGAAGGCCAGCAGGCGAACGGCCGCTTTCCGCCGAGAGCAATGACCGCAAAGGTGAAGGGTTGTCCAAGGGCCCGCGGGCCTACAGTGGACGTCGAAACTGCCCGGAAGCGATCGTTGGATGTCAGCTGGCGACCCTGACCAACAACTTTGAAATCGACGCGCATAACCTGTTGACCCTGGGCTACCAAGTGCGACCCTTAGAGGAACTCAGCGCGAGCGGCACGAGGACTACTTCCGGCGGCCGATTCCCCAGCCGATGATGATTCCCGAGGTGTATTGGGGACGGCCTGGCTTCATACCCCGTCGCTATACTCCGCCGCATCACGTCAAACAAAGGCGTGATCGGGTTTGACAGCCTGAAGCAGCTCTGCGACGCATACCGCCGCAATCTCCGTGTATGGGGCTCGCAGCGGTTTTATCAACCGTAGCTCTGGAGGCCTGTCATGGCTCACTCTACCGGCGCAGCCGCGCCTTTCCCGATCGTTCCGCCCGCCCGCAACGACCGCGCCGCCCAATCCGCGCAAGCCACCGCACAAATCGCCGCATTGAGGGAGGCGTATCACGCCGCCGCATGCGTTCACGACCTGATTCTTCAGGTGCAGAGCTTGCCCAGGGACAAGCGCCATATCGACTCCAAGGAGGTCGAAGCGCTCATCAACTTCATCGCCGCCGAGTGCGAGCGTCGCGCGGAGGCCGGCAAGGCCACCATCGCATCGATGCTCGTGCCACCGAAGCCCTGAACGAGCGGCGAGATCGCCCGATCTCGCCTCGTCAGAATCTGTACGAGGCGAAGATGCCGTAGATGTTCTGCGACTTGTCCTCCGTGATCGGACTGTCCTTGGCGTCGCCTTGCAACCACGCGGCCGTGACGTTGGCGCCAACGCTCCACTGTGCATTCAGCAAATACAGGGCGCCAAGCGAGAAGCGGATGGTGTTGACGCCGCTTCCAGCCGCGTACGGGGCAACACCGGCGATGAGGCTCTGGCTGGGGTTGATGCCGAAGAAGGTCTGGGCGTACTTGCCGTTCGCCCAGGTGATGCCGGGACCGGCCGTCAAGATGAGCCGTTCACTCGCCTGGTACTTGCCTTCGAGGTCGACCGCAAATCGGGTCCCCTGGTCGTTGCCTCCGATGTCGGAAACGAGAAAACCGCGAACGGTCAGCCAGTCGAGCGTGTAGGCAGCGAATACGCTGCCGAGCGCTGTCTGGGAGATATCGCCCCAGCCACGGAGGATCGGCGCGTCGGACGCCTTCCGCGGCTTCGTGAGTTCGCCGCCCAAGGCGACACCGAAGCGCCAGTTGTCGTTCTGAATGAGATTGACGCCCACGCCAAAAGGGAAACCGGCCCCCGGCGTGCCTCCGATGAAATAGCGTCCGAAGTTGGCGCTTACGAGGGGCACCGCCACGACCTGCGTATCGCCGCTGCCAGGATATTTGGGGCGACTGAAGGCTCCCAGCCCCGCGGAAAAACGCCAGCTGTCGTCCGTCGCTTGCTCCAGGCGTGCCTGGGCCAGCGCGTCTGGCGCAGTGAACACGGCGGGCAGCATCGCGGCTGCAAGGATGAGGTGCGCGCCATGTTTGCGGGTGTGACTCATGCGAAACGTCTCCGAGTAAATGAGGAAGTCAATTCAGCCGACCGAAATTAGATAGCCAGTTTGTCATCGATTGCAACACTATCAAACAATGGCGAGCTGCATCAGCCGAAGCGCGGGCATCGTCTACGCACTGCCCTTTCGGGCAAGCGCTTTGCCCCAAAGCTGTTGGCGGCTCCACTTTAGCGGCAGGAAGATCGGCCTCCTTCCGGGCGAGGGCGTCCACGTCCAGCGCGACGACTCAACGATTTCTCATGCTTTCTGAGGAGACACCCATGACGCAATCTCGATGTTTCATAAGTGTGCTGGTGCTCGCTGCCACCCTTTCGCTGGCCCCGGGCGCGAATGCCCAGCCACCCGCGCCCGCGAGCAAGGCGGCCAGGCCGGCACCCGAACTCGAAGCCAAGGCCATGGACCTGTTGCGCGCAATGGGCGCGAGCCTGACGGCGGCCAAGTCGATGTCTTTCACCGCCGTCACCACCTATGAGAGCCCGAGCCGTGTCGGGCCTTCACTGGCCTACGCAACCGCCTCCGAGGTGCTGTTGCAACGGCCCGACAGGCTGCGCGTCGTCACCCTGGGCGATGGCCCGCCCTCCGAGTACTACTACGACGGCAAGACCCTGACGGCCTTCGCGCCGGCAGAGAACCTGGTGGCCGTGACAGCAGCGCCGCCCACCATCGACGCCATGCTCAAGCAGGCTTTCGACAAGGCAGCGATCTACTTTCCGTTTGCAGATGTCGTCGGCGCGGACCCCTTCAAGTCCATCACCGAGGGCCTGACGAAGGCCTTCTACATCGGTCAGTCCAAGGTCGTCGGCGGCACGACCACCGAGATGGTCGCGGTCGCCAGCGACACGATGTTCATGCAGATCTGGATCGGTGCCGACGACAAGCTGCCGCGCAAGATGCGCGCGGTCTTCCGAGGCGATCCGCTGCAGTTGCGGCACCAGGTGGAGTTGTCGAACTGGAAGCTCGACCCGGTCATCGCCGCCGAAGCCTTCGCGGCGATGAACGCGGCCAACGCGAAGAAGATCGACTTCGCCGCGCCGAAGCCGCCTTCGGGCGCGAAGAAAAGCGCCAAGCCCTCGGCGGCCTCCGCCAAAACGCAATAAGGAGTCGGAACCATGAAGACGCCCAAGGCCCTCCTCCCTGTACTTCCCCTTCTGGCCTGCCTGCTGGCGACGGCCGGGTTCCACGCACCCGCCGCCGCCTGGGCCACGGCCAACCGCTTCGGCGGCCACACGGAAGGCGGCTTCGACAGCGCGACCCACACCAATCGCTGGGGCGGCAGCACCACCGCGGTCGGCGGCATGGGCGCGGTGCACACCACGCCCGGTGGCTACAGCGCCTACCACCCGCCCGCGTATGGCGCTGCCGGCTATGCGCCGTACCACGCGCCCGTCGCAGTGCCGTACTACCACTCCGGCTGCTACAACTGCGCCGGCGCCGTGGCCGCCGGTGCGGTCGTCGGCGTGGCGGCGGGCGCGGCGATCGCGACTGCAGCGCGCCCCGCGGCGGTGGTGTATCCGATGGGCGTCAGCTATGCGACGGTCCCGGCCGGTGCGGTCATGGTGGACCGCTACGGCGTCAACTACTACCAGGTGGGAACGACCTGGTTCAGGCCTTACTACGGCGCCAACGGGGTTTACTACAGCGTCGTGCCGGCGCCCTGAAGTCGCCCCGCGCTTGTCCAACGCGGATCTGCGCAGAGCCTCCGCGAGGCGGCCCCAATGTCGTGTTCGAATCCCGACCTGGTCTGACGAACTGCCTATCGGTGACGCCCTCGAGAGACTGCTATACGGCATCCATCGCGTCCGCTGAGCGGCGGGTTCGGCCGGCCCAGTGCTTCGTTCGAAATTCAGGATTGCCTGACCCAAAGCTGCCGTTGAGAAGTGCAAACGCAAGCGCTGAATCGCCGGCTTCAGCTGATCGAGACGCAGTCAGGCGCGGCTCGGATCGACGCGCGGCCATCCGATCAGCTCGACCCGGCTCCTGGCGAGAGGGTGCGCTCCGCCTGGTCCGCAGTCACGACGCTCACGGGCACGCCGAACCGCTCGATGCGGTGGGCAAGGTCGAGGTGCAACCACCGTGAGATCCGCTCTGGCAGCGTCGAGACGATAACCTCGTCGTACTTCTCGCGCTCGAGCGTCTGGCGCACGGCCTCGTACGGGTCGGTGGCCCCGACGATCCCTTGCACATGGGAGCCCGCGGCCGTGTCGAGCAGCGGAATCGCGAGCTCGAGCGTGATGGCCGCCTCCTCGGTGTCCGGGTCCCAATACGGCCGAGGAACCAAGAGCGTGAACTTGCACGGCTCGCGTGCGGCCCGCTCGGCGACCGCGGCGAGCAGCTTGGGCGAGGCCGCGGTCCGGTGCGCCACGATGAGGATGCGCCGGTCACTCATGATGTGAGCATTGCACCATGGAACTGCTCCGCACCGGGCGCATTGTTAGCTCTGAGGTATGGATTGAGCCAACCGATGACCTTTGGCCGTGGCCGCGCTCGCGTGAGTGACCCCAGAGCGAACCTCAATGGCAGTCCGACGGACAAGTTGCGTTGAGTGATCACGGGTCTCCAGCTCTTGGCCGCTCTCAACTCTCATCGAGACCACACCGTGTCAAGTGAAACAGCCTGCTGAGCGCTACGGCTGACACCCTCGGGATGGTCAGCAACATGGTAGTCCTGTCATCCGCTTGGCGCAACCGAGGGAGCCGAGCTGCCGGACAGCTGTTCGCGCTCAGATTCGCGTCACCATTTCCGTGGTCCGACCTGGTCTGACGAGCTGCCTATCGGTGACGCCTTCGAGAGACTGCTATACGGCATCCATCGCGTCCGCTGAGCGGCGGGTTCGGGGCCCTAAGGGGACATATGAAGTTTCGGAAAGCGGTCGTTCATTGTGGCCGTCAGCGCGCATCGTTGGCTGAGTTCCAGCGCCTGCTTATGGTCTGGCAGTAGACCTCCTCGGGTCGTTCAAATGAGACGACTGCGAGCAAGGCCGGCTCAATGCGGCGGCACGGGCGGGAACTTCGCAGCAGCCAGCCGGTTCTGGACCGCGAGCGCGGCCGCCTTCAGGTCGAGGAGATGGCGCTTCACAATGTCCTGCTCGGTGGCGACTGCGGGCAGCCAGGCGCAACTGATGCAACCCACCACCACGCCCTCAAGCTGGATCGGCACCGAGATGGCGCCGAAGCGCTCCGGCGAGTCCAGGCTCGTTGGGCTCGGATCGCGCGAGGCATAGCCTTGCGCCCGGTAGCGGGCTGCCCAGTCCTGGCTGCCGTGCGACTTCAGCGCGGCGCGGTCGACCTCGTACGGTGATCGTGCGAGCGACGCCAGCAGCCTGCGGCGCTCGGTCTCCGGGCAGAAAGCCAGGTAGCAACGACCCAGGGAGGACAGCAGCAGTCGCGGACGAAAGCCGAGCACCCGGTAGTTCACCGCAAGGCCATTTATCGGCCGGTGCGTGTCGAGTATGAGCATCGCCAGCCCGTCCCGGACCGCGAGATCGATCGGCCAGGGAACAACCCGCTGCAGTTGCTCGCGTGGCTGCGTGGCCAGAGAGGACATGCGTGCGCGCCATTCCACTGCCAGCCCCGATTCGCCGGCGCTGGCCGTCGGCACATAGCGGTTCTCCACCTCGTTGCGCTCGATCCATCCGGCCTCCTGCAGGGTTTTCAGGATCCGCAGGAGCGTGGCCTTTGACAGCGAAGTCTGCCGGTGCAGGTCTGCCAGCGTGGCAGCGGACGACTGCTGAACGGACCACAGCACATCGAGCCCGCGACGCAGCGCGGTGATCGACTTCACGCCGGGCGCGGGCCCGGAACTGCGGAAGGCATCGCGGCGCGACTGGTTCATCAGGTGAAATTATATCTGGCGACTGCGGACACCGGCTCTCAGAATTTGCTGGCTTCCTTCATCCATCCATAGAGGCCCCGGCCCGAGGACACACGTCATGAAAACACTTCGACGACAGCTGGCGCTCGGCGCCATCGCGCTCGCCTGCTGCCTCGCCTTCACGCCGGCTGGCGCCCAGGCAGCCTACCCGACCAAGCCGATCTCGATCGTCGTGTCCTACCCGCCCGGCAGCGACACCGACTCGATCGCCCGCACGCTCGCCGAACGGCTGTCGCAACGCCTGAACCAGGCGGTGATCGTGGACAACAAGCCGGGCGCGGGCGGCACGCTCGGCAACGGCTTCGTCGGCCGTGCCGCGCCCGACGGCTACACGCTGCTCTTCACGCCCAACCCGTTCACCACCGCGCCAATGGTCATGCGGCTGTCGCCCGCGGCCAGCTACGACGTGCTCCACGGCTTCGAGCCGATCATCCAGATCGCCACCCAGCCCCTGGTGCTGGTGGCCAATCCCGGCATCGGCGCGAAATCGGTCCCGGAAATGATCGCGCTGGCCAAGTCCGGAAAGAATCTCACCTATGCCACACCCGGTGCTGGTTCGCCGATGCACATCGTGGGCGAATGGCTCAACCGTGCCGCTGGCGTGAAGATCACCCACGTGCCCTACCGCGGCGTCGCGCCGTCGGTCAACGACGTCGTGGCCGGCCATGTCGACACCGCCTGGGTCACGCTCGGTGTGGTGAGCCAGTACACCAGCCAGCAACGGCTGATCCCGCTGGCGATCGGCGATGCGCATCGCTCGACGCTCGCGCCCAACGTGCCCACGCTTGTCGAGGCCGGCTACAAGGACGTGGTCGTCGGCGCCTGGAACGGCTTCTTCGCGCCCAAGGACACGCCGGCAGAAGTCGTGCGCCTGCTCAACGGCTACCTCAACGAGATCATCAAGTCGCCCGAAGTGGTGGCCAAGCTCGCGACCTTCGGCGCCCTGCCCGTGGGCGGCGCACCCGAGGTGCTCGCCAAGACCAATGCAGCCGAGTACCAGACGATGGGCAAGCTGATCAAGGACCTCGCCATTACGGCCGACTGAGGGGCTTTCATGAGTTCATCAACGCTGGGCACTTCGGTGCCCCAGGTCAATGCCCGTGCCAAGGTCATGGGCCGTGCCCAGTACGCCGGCGACATCAAGTTGCCCGGCATGCTGCACGGAAAAGTGCTGCGCAGTCCCTATTCGCACGCCCGCATTGTGCGCATCGACGTGACGCAGGCACTCGCAATGCCCGGCGTGAAGGCGGTCGTGACGGGGGCCGACGGACCGCAGGTGCCTTGGGGCGTCCACCACAAGGAACGACTCACCCTGGCACGCGACGTGGTGCGATTCGCCGGCGAGGAGGTGGCTGCTGTCGCCGCGACCAGCGAAGAGAGCGCGCGCGATGCGCTGGACCTGATCGAGGTGGAATACGAGGAACTCCCGGCCATCCTCACTCCGGACGAGGCGCTGGACCCGGAGGCGGCCCCAGTGCATCCCGGCCGCACGGACAACATCTCGCACGAGATCAGCTTCGAACGCGGCGATGTAGACGCGGCCTTCGCGCACGCCCACCTGGTCCATGAGGCCACCTATACCACGCACTCGCAGTACCCCGGCTACATGGAGCCCATGGCTTCGGTCGCGACGGTCGACGCCGACGGTCGCCTGCAGGTGTGGACCTCGACCCAGTCCGCATTCCTGGTCCGCGCCCGCCTGGCCGCAGTGCTCGAACTGCCCGTCTCCAGGGTGCGCGTCATCCAGGCGACCACCGGCGGCGGCTTCGGCGGCAAGATCATCGAGGACGCCAACAGCCTGATCGCCGGCCTGCTTGCGCTGCGCAGCGGCAAGCCGGTGCGGCTGGTCAACAACCGGCTGGAAGACTTCCTGGCCTGTGCCACCAGCGTGCCCGAGCGCATCACGCTGAAACTCGGCATGGATCGAGATGGATGCATTGTCGCCAAGGACGTGCGCATCGTGGCCGACTGCGGCGCCTACAGCGGCCTATCGGCGGAGGTCATGCATGTCAGCGCGATGCGCAGCGACAACATGCACCGCAACGGCAACGTGCGCTCGCACGCCACCCTCGTCTACACGCACACGCCGCCGCACGGCGCCTTCCGCGGCTTCGGTGGCACGCAGATGCTGTTCGCGCTGAACAGTCATATCGACGCCATGGCGCGCAAGCTGGACCTCGACCCGCTGGACGTCCACTGCCGGAACGCGATCGAGTGCGGCGAAACCTCAGTGCACGGCTGGAAGATCGGCAGTACCGGCCTCGTGGAATGCCTCGCGCAGTGCGCCGAAGCGATCGGCTGGAGCGCCAAGCGCGGCCGCCCCTCCAGCCATGGCACGAAGCGTCGCGGCGTGGGCTTGGCTGCGGCCATGCACGTGAGCGGCAACCGCACCATCGGCGACTGGGACGGATCCACGGTGATGCTGAAGATCGACGAAGACGGCCGCGTCGTCCTGCACAGCAGCGAGGCGGACATGGGGCAGGGCGCCATGACGATGCTCTCGCAGGTCGTGGCGCACGAGCTCGACATTCCGCTCGCGCACGTGCACGTCGTCGCTCCTGACACCGACAGCTCGCCCTGGTGCATCGGCTCGCTTGCCTCGCGCGTCACGATCGCGGGCGGGAATGCCGCCATCGTGGCGGCGCGCGCCGCGCGCGAGAAGCTGCTCAAGCAGGCCGCCGCGATGCTGCAGGCGCAGGGTGCCGAGCTCGATTGCACCGGCGGCACAGTGCGCGTGCGGGGCGAGCCGCGACGTAGCCTGACACTGGCCGAGGTGGCGCGTGCCCACATCTGGAGTCATGGTGGCGGAGGTATTCAGGTCATCGGCAGCTGGGATGCAAAGACCGAGATGTTCGACAAGAAGACCCTTATGGGCAACATCGCGCCCGCCTATTCCTTTGCGGCCCAGGCGGTGGAGGTCGAGGTGGACACCGAGACAGGCCAGATCACGCTCATCGACAGCTTCCTTTCCGACGACTGCGGCAAGGCCCTTAACCCGCAGGCGGTCCATGGCCAGAGCAACGGCGCTGCGGCACAGGCCATAGGTTGGACCCTGTACGAGCGCCTCCAGTTGGAGGACGGCCGCATCGTCAACGGCAACTTCGCCGACTACACCATGCCCACGCCTGACGCCCTGCCCATGCTGCGCAGCGGCATTGTGGAATCGAACGATCCCAATGGCCCCTATGGTGCCAAAGGCGCGAGCGAGACCGCGATCTTGCCCGGCCCTGGTGCCATTGCCAATGCCGTGTTCGACGCGATCGGCGTTCGCATCACCGATCTGCCGATCACTCCCGAGAAGGTGCTATCGGCGCTGCGCGCCCGCCGGGAGCCGCACCATGTATGAGTTTGATTACCTCGAGCCTCGGACTGTCGCCGAGGCGAGTCGCGTATTGGCAGACTTGGGCGAAGACTGCCGGGTGATGGCCGGCGGCACCGCCTTGCTGTTGGCGATGCGCCAGCGCATGGTGGCGCCCTCGCAGGTAGTCTCGGTCCTGCGACTTGAACGGCTAAGTGGCATCTCCTTCGATCCGCGCGAGGGCCTGCGCATCGGCGCCCTGGTCAAGCATGCCGAGCTCGCGCATTCTGAGATCGTGCAGCGGCACTACCCCGTTCTCGCGACCATGGCCGGGCAGGTCGCCAACCCGCAGGTGCGCAACCAGGGCACCATTGGCGGCAATCTCTGCTATGCCGATCCCGCCACCGACCCGCCCGGCTGCCTGATGGCGCATAGCGCGCAAGTGGTGCTGGGCAGTGCGCGCGGAGAGCGCATCCTCTCCATCGAACAGTTCCTCGTGGACTACTACGTGACCGCGCTCGAGCCCGACGAGCTGCTGGTGGAGATCCGCGTCCCGATACTGCAGCCTGACATCCACGGCCGGTACACGCGCTTCCTGCGCACCGCGGCGGAGCACCGGCCGCTCGCCAGCGTGTCCTTGATGACGCGCCGCGAGGGCGCGCTGTGCCGCGATGCGCGGCTAGTCGTGGGGGCTTCGGTGCCCATTCCTGGGCGCCTTACGCGCGCCGAGGAATTTCTGCGCGGCAGGACGGTCACTGAGATGGTGGCCGCCGAGGCCGCGGACATAGTGGCGGCCGATATAGAGCCCATCTCGGATACGCGCGGCACCGCTGAATTCCGGCGCGCCATGGTGCGTGTCGCCTGTCGCCGAACGATCGCCGGCCTGTTCGGCCTGACTGGAGAAGAGGCATGAGTCAACACACCATCACCCTGTCCATCAACGGAGAACAACGGGAGGCGCATGTCTCAGCGCGCAGGCTGCTGGCCGACTTCCTGCGCGACGACTTGAATCTCACCGGCACCAAGCGCGGCTGCGAGACGGGCGTTTGCGGTGCTTGTTCGGTGCTGATCGACGGCGAGGTCGTGAAGTCTTGTCTGTCTCTGGCCGTGCACGCCGACGGCCGGGTCATCACCACGGTGGAAGGACTGGCACAAGGCGACCGGCTGCATCCGCTGCAGGACGCCTTCATGCGCTGCGGGGGACTGCAGTGCGGCTATTGCACCCCCGGCTTCCTGATGGCTTCGTGCGCGCTGCTAGCAAAAAATGCGGCACCGACGGAGCGCGAGGTGCGTGAGGGTCTGAACGGCAACATCTGCCGCTGCACGGGCTACAGCCAGATTGTGGAGTCGGTGCTGGACGCCGCGGAGAAGATGCATGGAAATTGAGAAAACCCTAAACATTGCCGCGCCGTGTGGGCATGTGTGGCAACTGCTGCTCGACCCCGAGGTAATGGCCGGATGCGTACCCGGCATGCAGTCGATCGAGGTGGTGAGCCCCACCGAATACAAGGCTTTGATGGCGGTGAAGATCGCCTTCGTCAGCGCCAAGTTCAAGCTCAGGACCATTATCCTCGAGCAGCGTGCACCATCCTACCTGCGCTGCGAGGGCACGGGCGAAGATGCCTCTGTCGCCAGCTCGCTCAAGCAGCAGAGCGAGATGTTCCTCGCCGAGCAACCGGATGGCAGCACCGAGCTGCGCATGAAGGTGAAGGTGCACGTGTTGGGGCGGCTGGGCAGCTTCGGCCTGAGCGTCATGAAGACCAAGGCCGACCGCATGTGGGACGAGTTCGGTCAGAAGCTGGTGGCACGGATCGAGTCGCAGCAGGACGGGCCGGACGGGACCGGCTCGCCAGGAGCGGCGCCGGACCCGGCCACCATGCCTGCGCCCATGTCGGCGTCGGAGCCGGCGCCAGCGACCGCCCTCGTGTCGTCATCGACCTTCGACCAGAGGCCGCACGTCACCATGGCCGAAGCAGTACCGTTGAAGCTGGAGAAGATCGGCTGGTGGCCGCGCCTGCTCGGTTCGCTCTCGAAGCGCAGTGCCGCGCCAGGCGAGCGCCACATCCGCATCGAGCTGATGCGCGAGGGCGCGGCGATCACCGTCCACTGGCCGCTGGAAGCCGCGCGCGAATGCGCCGCGCTCCTGGGCGACTGCCTGCATCCCGCGTCGAAGGAATGACGATGGACACGCCACGCGGCCATCGCACAGTCCAGACCGCCTCCCACTGGGGCGTCTACAACGTGGAGATCGATCCGCGCGGCCAGATCGTGCGCACCACGCCCTTCAAGTCCGATCCCCATCCGTCGAGCTACATGGCGTCCCTGCCGGAGACCGTTCGCAGCTCGCTGCGCATCGACCAGCCCTACGTTCGCGCGGGCTACCTCCGCGGGAAGACGAAGAAGCGCGGCGGCGAGCCCTTCGTTCCCGTGGGCTGGGACGAGGCGCTGGACCTCATCGCCGGCGAGCTGCAGAGAGTGAAGACGCAGTTCGGCAACGAGGCGATCTACGGCGGCTCCTACGGATGGGCCAGCGCTGGGCGCCTCCACCATTCCCCCAGCGTGCTCAAGCGCTTCCTCGGCCTGCATGGCGGCTATGTCGACAAGCGCGGCAACCACAGCTTCGGTGCGGCCCTGCAGATCGCGCCTTACATTCTCGGCCGCTCGGACATCACGGAAATGGTCGTCCCGTGGGTGGACTTGGTCGCCTCGGCCGAGCTGGTGGTGATGTTCGGCGGAGCCTCGCTCAAGAACGCGCAGATCGATCCCGGCGGCGCCGTGGAGCACGAGAACCCGGAGGGATTCCGGCGCGCGGCCGCGGCTGGCATCCGGTTCGTCAATATCAGCCCCTTGCGCCACGATTTGCCTGAGTACCTGAAGGCCGAGTGGATCCCGCTTCGACCGAACACCGACGTCGCCCTTATGCTGGGCGTCGCCCACACCCTCGAGCAGGAGGGCCTATGTGACAGGGATTTTCTCGCGAAGTACTGCGAAGGCTACGCGCACTTCCAGGCCTATCTTTTGGGCCGTGAGGACGGACAGCCCAAGGATGCGCGCTGGGCGAGCCGCATTACAGAGGTGCCGGTCGAGCTGATCGAAGGACTGGCTCGAACGATGGCCGGCTCGCGCACCCTCGTCACCACGAGCTGGTCGATCCAGCGCGCCGATCACGGGGAGCAGCCGGTCTGGATGACGATCACGCTGGCGGCCATGCTTGGCCAGATCGGGCTACCGGGACGCGGCTTCAGCCTCGGATTCGGGGCGATCAACGGCACGACCAGGCCGCACCACGACGACCTTCCGCGCCCGACCTTGCCATTGGGTCCCAATGCCATCAAGGCCTACGTGCCGGTCGGCCGCGTGGCCGACATGCTGCTGCGTCCGGGCGAGACGATCGAGTACGACGGCAAGACCATCACCTACCCGAAGATCAGGCTGCTGTACTCGATTGGGGGAAATCCCTTCCATCACAACGGCAACCTCAACCGCTTCCTCGAGGCCTGGCAACAGCCTGAGACGGTAATCGTCCACGAGCCATGGTGGAACCCGCCGGCCAAGCATGCGGACATCGTGCTCCCGGCCACCACCACGATGGAGCGCAACGACATCCTCGCGCAGGAGTACACGCCCTTCTGGATCGCGATGAAGCAGGTGATCGAGCCCGTGGGGGAGGCGCGCAACGATTTCGACATCATGGCCAACCTGGCCAACCGCCTGGGCTTCGGCCATGCCTACACCGAGGGGCGTGACGAGTTGGGCTGGTTGAAGCACATGTACGAAGGCGCGCGTGCGCGTGCGCAGGCGCTCGGCTTCGAGCCGCCGGAATTCCGGGACTTCTGGGAGGCCGGGATGTACGAGTTTCCTTCGCCGTCCGAGTGCCAGGTCCTGCTCGGGGACTTCCGGCGCGATCCCGTCAAGCATGCCCTGGCGACCCCTTCTGGGCGGATCGAGATCTTCTCGGGCACCATCGCCGGTTACGGCTACGCGGATTGCCCGCCGCATCCGGCGTGGCTGGCGCCGGCCGAGTGGCTAGGGTCGACGGCCGTGGCGCAATATCCGCTGCACCTCCTGTCGAACCAACCCGCCGTGCGGCTGCACAGCCAGCATGACCACGCGCCCCTCAGCCGCAAGAGCAAGATGTCCGGGCGTGAGGCGCTGGCGATGCATCCGGCCGATGCCACCTTGCGTGGGCTCGTGCAAGGCGACGTGGTGCGCGTCTTCAACGAGCGAGGCGCATTCCTCGCGGGGCTGGTCGTAACCGACGCGCTACGTACGGGTGTCGTCCAGATCTCAACCGGTGCGTGGTACGACCCGGCCGAAGGCGGCCAGCCCGGCAGCCTCGAGAAGCACGGCAATCCGAATGTCGTGACGATGGACCGCGGCACCTCTCAGCTCGCCCAGTCGACCATGGTGCAGACGGTGCTGGTGCAGGTTGAGAAGTGCGACGAGCCGCCCGAGGTCAGCGCCTTTGATCCTCCGGTCTTCACCGATCACTGACGCAGCGGCCTGCCCCCGTTCGCTAGCGCAATTGGCTCTCGTTAGTCCAAGCAGGTGACAGGACCATGCAGAGTCCATCCCTGCTCGGGCCACTCCATCATGGATCAACTCAATGTTCGTTGCGTTGTCGTTTCCCATGGTAGGACTGCTATTGGGCCGGTTGCGATCTGTCGATCCGGGCTCCTATGCGCCTGCGCAACTGCCTGACGTTCGAAGACCTTGTTAGGCTTGGGAGCCAGCGACAGAGCCGTGCCAATTGGCCAACTGGTAAGGCCGACGCTACTTTAGTTTGATGCCTTGCGCCGCCATGGCCCGCTCCTGTTTGGCGTGATTTGACAGGTACTCAGCGTGCTGCGCTTCCGTGCGTTGGCTGCCCAGCGTGGCGAAATGCTCGCGCAGCTTTTCGGCGGCTAGGTCAGCGCCGTAAGACGGCGTTCCGGGCTGCTGTCGCCATGACTCACGCAGGCTGCCATCGTCGACAGCGTCGAAGCCTAGTTCCTCAACCAGAAGCATCACTTTTCGTTTGGCTGCCTCATCGTCGCCAGCCACCGGCAGAGAGATCCGGCCGGGCGTGCCGGCGGGAAGGCCCTTGTTTTGGAGATGGTCGGCGTAGATGTTGTTGAACACCTTCACCACGGGGCGCCCTAAGTGCTGCTGCACCCATTCGCTTTCAGTGAGGTCGCCGGTTTCCAGCTCCGGTATCTGGCCGTCGCGCAGCAAGGGGTAGTAGTTGCTCGTGTCGATGACAGGTACGTCGGCTGCAACGCCCGCGAACAGGTCTTTGGGCAGGTCGGGGATGTTTTTCAGCGGGATGGTAACCACGATGATCTCGCCGTGGGAGGCCGCTTCCCGAACAGTCACCGGCTTGGCGCCGGTTTTTTGACCGACATCTTTCAGGGTTTCGGGGCCGCGGGAGTTGGCGATGTAAACGGAGTGGCCGAGGCTGCCGAGACGCACGGCAAGAGCACTGCCGATGTGACCTGCCCCGATGATTCCAATGTTCATGATGCGTAGTTTCTATCAAGGTTGCACCGCGACGAATTGTCGCTATAGGTAGCTAAGCAGCTACGCGGCGAATACGCAGTTCCGCTATCGACCGAACGGAAAGTATCCAGCGAACCCAGCGGAGCGTCATGTTTGGGAACAGAATCCCTACACAGCAAGCGGTAAGCCTGCGACGTCCATCCCTCCGCCGCACGTAAAGACCAAAAAATGCCAAGGCGCTTCAGGATCGCCGATAAACCGTGAGCTAGGACGCCCATGCGTCGCATGGTTAGGACCTCTGTTGCAGACCACGTTGAACGGCAGGTGGGCAGTGCGGAAGCGGTCCTACGAGCGTATCGTGCGAAAGACGGCTTGTGGCCGCTCCCGGCTCTAGCCGCCACCGGCTGCTTCCGCCCCGTCGTTCGGGTGTTGGGATCGCCTCCGAATTCACAGGTGGCCCCGACTTTCGGCCAGCCTCGCCGGAACCTGTCAACGCCCGCGGCGAACCGTGTTTGGCAGGCAACCGAACTCACGCTTGAATGCGCGGCTGAAATGCGACATGTCCCTGAAGCCCGCACTGAGGGCTGCGGCCGTGATGCTGTCGACGTGCCCCTCGGAGAGCGCCCTGTAGCTCGTGATCAAGCGTTGTTGCCACAGCCACCTGATGGGGGTCGTTCCTTCCGAAGCGAAGATCCTGTTCAAGGTTCTTGGCGCGATGTTCTGCGCTTCGGCGATCGACTGCAGGTCCAGGTCGTCTTCGTGGAGATGGTCGAGGATATAGCGCTGCACCTTGGGCAGCAGGCGATGGCTGTTCTGCTGAAGATTCTCGTTTCCGGAAAGCTCCGATTCCAGCGCGGTAGCGAGGATGTCCATCGCGGCTGCCGCGAGGCGATCGCCAGCGCGATTCGCACTGCCGTCCAAGCCGCTCATCTGCCGCAGGAGTGAGCCCGCGAGGGCGCCCATCTTCGATGTGCCTGGGAGGCGGCGCGCGGTCATGTCTCGCATCCCAGGTGCCTGGGAGAGCATCAGTGCGCGAGGCACGTTGACGAGTATCGAGCGCGGCCGGTGAAAGTCCAGGCTGAAAGGCATCGTCTGGTCGTAGACGAACAGGTCCCCGGCCGACGCGCTTGCACGCCGATCGCCTTGCGCGACGTCGATGCTTCCGTGCGTGACGAGGAAAACCATGAAGTGATCACGCGGGTCCTTGCGGATCTCGGCAGGTCCCCTTGTCATTCGCACGCCGCCCTCGGCATGCATCGAGGTGTCACTCAAGGCGAGCGGTCCGAATCGCCGGCTTGCGATCCGGGCGCGAAACGCCCGCCCCGGGCTGCGCGCGCACTGAGACAGCGAGAAGTTGCTACAGGTGACGTGATGCCAGTAGTCGAATCCATCCTCCGCTTCGACGACCGACGTGTTGTCCATGCTCAGCATTGAGGCCTCCGCGAACTGCATTGCAGGCAAAAGTATTGCATAGGGCCGAGCACAAGCCACGTGCCGCCGCGCGAAACCGTGATGGCGCAGATGCCTTGTTCCGAGGCTCAAGCAGGTTGGCAAGCGAGTCCCACCGGTTGGCGCTTCGAGTCGAGAACGCTTCGACGGTCGTGCGTAGCCTCCCGTCTTTCTTTCCACTGGACCCAACATGCCAACTCCTGACGATCACCCGCTCCATCAGCTCTCCATGACCGAAGCAGCCGCGGCCATTCGCGCCGGCACGATCACCGCTTCAGACTACGCCGCCACGCTCCTGCAGCGGGCGCATGCGCTGGCGGACCTGCGCGCCTTCATCACGCTCGATGAGGCCGCCATCCTCTCGGCGGCAAGGCAGGCGGATCTCGACCGCAAGGCGGGGAAGAAGCTGGGTCCGCTTCATGGTGTCCCAATCGCCATCAAGGACAGCTTCAATACCCGCGACATGCCGACATCCCTGGGCACCAAGGTGCTAGCGGCACACCGGCCGTCGCAGGATGCATCGGTCGTTCAGTCAATGCGAGATGCCGGTGCCATCCTCTTCGGCAAGAACAACCTCGTCGAGATGTCCTATGGTCTGACAGGATTGAACGCCCACTATGGCCAGGTCCGGAATCCCTACGATCCCAACCGGGTCACGGGCGGATCATCAAGCGGCGCGGGAGCGAGCGTGGCGTCGGGGATGGTTCCCGCTGCGCTTGGCGGCGACACGGTGGGCTCGATCCGGGTGCCAGCTTCCCTGTGCGGGGTCGTCGGGTTCCGGCCTTCGACCGGCCGATGGCCAGGCGGCGGAATTGCGCCCATCTCGCATACGCTCGATACGCCTGGTCCGATGGCGCGAACGGTCGAAGACTGCGCGCTCCTGGACGCGATCGCCACCGGAGCGGCCTTGCCGGCCAAGCCGTCTGGCCAAGACCTCCGCGGCCTGCGGCTGGGGTTCGCGCCCCGGCAGCATCTCGACCTGGTCGACCCCGACGTGGAGGCGTGCTTCAGGGAAACTCTGGCGCGCCTGCGGCACGCGGGCGCCGAGATCATCGAGATCGATCTCGGCGAGGACTTCGCTTCACTCGCGCTCCAGGCGAACTGGCCGATCTTCTTCGGCGAGACGATGCCCCACATTGTTGGATACTTGGAGGAACAAGGCATCGCCACCTCGTTTGAAGAGATCTATGAAGGCCTCGGTCAGAACGTGAAGGTGCCCTGGAGCGATAGCGTGGTCGCAAGCGCACCCCGTGCCATCTCCGAGGACGTCTATCGGAGTTCCCTGAACGTCCACCGGCCTGAACTTCAGCGTAGGTACGACGAGGCCTATCGCTCGAATCGGATCGATGCGCTGCTCTTCCCCACGACGCCCACCGTGGCTCCGCTGATTGACGAGCGCGTGCCCTACTCGATTGCGGGACAAGTTTCAGATCGCGTCGCGCTGGCGAAGAACGTCTCTCCATCCAGTTGCGCAGGGATGCCGGGGATCAGTCTTCCCATCGGCCTCTCGTCAGCGGGCCTGCCCATTGGAATGGAGCTCGATGGGCTGAGAAACGATGATGCGCGGCTCCTTGACATCGCGGCTCGCGTCTCGGCGAGCATAGGGGTGATCCCAGGCCCGCGGATGTCTTGAACTTGTTTGACCACACCGGAGAGACCTCAACTCGCAAGCGATCTGCCAAGAAGCTTCGATGGCACATTCACCCAGGTTGAGCGTCCTCCTGCCGGAAAACTGGACGACGATGTCGAAGGTCCGGTTGTGGCCGCTTGCCGGCCGTCATCTTGCCGTCGAAAGTTCATACCGCGCAAATGAAGTGGTGCCCTTTTGAACGACGCTATGCAGGACAAAACCAAAGTCCTCGTAGAGACTTCGGAGCCCTTGTCGGTTCGCGACGCAGTCCAGGCGAAG